>JANXPR010000134.1 GCA_025357215.1 Acidobacteriaceae bacterium
ATTCCAGCACGGCGCGCTGCTTGACAAGATGTGGGGACCGGATCGGCTCGCCGCGCAGCTTCCAGTACCAATAGTCCGGGTAATGGCTGGCTGACTTGTAGAGGCCGTAAAACGGCGTGCGCTGCAGCATTTTTCGGAATGCTTTCATTGTTAAAAATCCGCGCGCCGTAAAATCGGCGCGCCTGTACCTGTCATCGTGAGCGAACGGCGCAGCCGGGAGCCGAACGACCCAGATCGCACGGCAGTGCATCCCTAACCACCTTGGTAAGCTGTATGTGCAGCATAAGTTGAGGAGAAAAGCGTGTCAAACCAGAAAAGACGTTTTGCGTTCACCCAGATGGATGTGTTCACTTCGTCCGCGCTGGCAGGCAACCAGTTGGCCGTATTCACTGACGCACGCGGCTTGAGCGACGCTGAGATGCAGGCCGTGGCAAAAGAAACAAATTTATCTGAGACCACGTTCATTTTTCCTCGCGATGCCGCTACGGAGAGCGAACGCGGCGTGCGCGTGCGTATCTTCACTGTGACGGAAGAGTTGCCGTTCGCCGGACATCCCACGCTGGGCACGGCCATGGTCCTGCATAAGCTTGGCGGCGGCCAAGCCGAGGAGATTGCCTTGGACCTCAACGTCGGCAAGATTCCGGTGCGGTTTTCCACGCGTGATGGCTTGCCATTTGGTCTGATGACGCAACGCGATCCGGAGTTCGGACAAAAACATGATCGCGAGACCGTGGCTCGCCTGACGGGCTTGAACGTGGCTGACATCGCAGACGATGTTCCGATCCAGACGGTGACCACCGGCAATCCTTTCGCGATGGTCCCGGTGAAATCCCTGGCTGTGCTGCAAAACATGGCGCCCAGTTGGTCGTTGATCGGGCAATACCTTGCCAAGACTGACGCCAAGTTTTTTTACTTTGTCTCTCGCGAAGCTGTGAACCCCGAAGCGAAATTGCAATCGCGAATGTTTTTTTACAACGGAGAAGATCCGGCCACGGGTTCAGCCGCTGGGCCGTGTGCGGCGTGGGCCGTGCAGTACGGTGTGATTCGTCCGGAAGAGCAAGTGCTGATGGAACAAGGCGTGGAGATGAAACGCCGCAGCCGGATTTACATCAGCGCGGGCCAGCAAGGTAACAAAGTTGTTAACGTGCGCGTGGGCGGACACGCCGTGGAAGTGGTGCAAGCAGAAATGTTTTTCTGAACGCAGAGACTCATCGACTGATTCTGCGCGGCGTTCCGCAAAAATGTGCAACGAATGTTGTGCGTGAAAAATAATTTCATTGTTGGCGTTCAGGGTACTTTACACGTTGCGCCGTCGCGCCTATGATGCTTGAACGTTCTTGCGATGAAGAAAGTTTTCTCCTCGCTCCCAGCCAAAATAATAATTCCATGGCAATCTGTTTCCGCAGACCCATGGAGAAAACGAATCTTGGGGACCAACATGCGACCGAAGAAGACCATTCTATGCGTTGACGACAACGAGCAATCGCTCTCCATCCGCAAGATCATGCTGGAAACGCGCGGCTACCGGGTGGTGGCTTGCACCAGCAGCACCAACGCACTGGAAATCTTCCGTAAGGGCGGAGTGGATTTGGTCCTGAGTGACCTGCTTATGCCCGGGCTCGATGGCGCCACGCTGGTGGCCAAGATCAAAGACTCATCGCCAGAAACACCGGCGATCCTTTTTTCCGGCAAGATTCGCGCGTATGAAAAAGAAACGCGCGCCGATCTTTTTCTTCCCAAGGGCATGTACGCGCCCGCTGAGCTGCTGGAGCGCATTCGCCTGCTTCTGGTGAAGAAGCGCGGACCGAAGCGCACCCACGTGATTCAGCCGCCGCAACGGATGCCGGTAGCCAGCTAAACACGGGCCTTGCCGCGCTTTGCCGTGCTTTGACCGGTGCCGGAAAACGGGTGCTCTGTTAATATCAAGTATTCCGTGGCCCCTATCATCCAAGCTGAGAACGTAACCAAGGTCTACCGCATCGGTAAGGTAGACGTGCCTGCCTTGCGTGGCGTGAGCTTTTCCGTGGAAGCTGGTGAATTTGTCAGCATCGTTGGCCCTTCGGGCAGCGGCAAGTCAACCTTGTTCTACATTCTGGGCGGGCTGACGCGCGCGACCCAGGGCCGCGTGACCATTGATGGCGAGGATTTCGCCCAGATGTCTGACGCCAAGCGTACAGAGATGCGCAAGCACAAGATCGGTTTTGTGTTTCAGAAGTTTAACCTGCTTCCCACACTTTCCGCGCGCGACAACATACAGATTGCGCGGGAAATTTCCGGACGCAATGGCGCCGACCCTGACTTCTTCAAGAACGTAACGGAAATGCTGGGCGTGGCCGCGCGGCTGGACCATCGTCCTTCTGAGATGTCCGGCGGTGAACAGCAGCGCGTGGCGCTGGCGCGGGCGTTGATCAACCGTCCGGCAATTGTTCTGGCGGACGAACCGACTGGCAACCTGGACTCTGAAAATTCCGGCATCGTTCTGAACATGTTGCGCGTGGCCAACCAGAAATTCGGCCAGACCGTTCTGATGATTACGCACAACCCGGAAGCTGCCGAAGTGGGCGACCGCATCATCCACATGCGCGACGGGCACATTGTGACACCGGAACAAGATCCACAGTGGACGCGGCATTAAGGCCGCTTTGCGGCAAACCGATTGAAAGTGATCTAGCATTGTGATCGCTTCTACTCCGGTAATATGCCACTCGGCAAGGGCTCGGATAAAATTAGTCTTCGATGTTTTCCCGAACTTTTTCAAAGGCGAATCCCAATGAAACTTTTGGTCGCGAGTGCGTTCCTGGTTCTTTCCACGGCGTTGCCGGCGCAAAAGGTCGCGCACGCCAAGGGCATAGCTCACTCCGAGCAGGTTGATATTGCGTATGAGACTCTGGGCACGCGGGGAACCGCGCTTCCAGTAGTTGCCGTGAATGGCGGGCCAGGGTTGTCCCATGCGTATATGGTCCAAAATGATCTTTGGGAACGCATCGCGCAGCACCGGCTGGTGGTGTTTTATGATCAGCGCGGTATCGGAGCTTCGAAGCCGGCACCGGGAGCTACCGCACTGTCGCAAACTATGGACGCGCAAGTCTCAGACCTGGATGCCGTTCGTCAGGCGCTGAAGCTGGAGAAAGTTGTCCTGGTTGGCGACTCCTACGGCGGACTGCTTTCCATGGCCTATGCCGCCGCGCATCCTGAGCATGTGGCGAAGTTGGTACTATCCGATTCCCCGGGGCCTTCATGGAAGAGCATAGTGCACGTGCTGCCAGAAGTTTTTCCAGACGTGCAGGAAGAGAACGCACAAGAAGAAAAGAAGCTTGGCCCGACGACTGAAGCTGCGGCCAGAGCCGGCCTGCGCAACCACTTCCGCATGATCTTCTACTCGCCGGAAAAACGCGACACCTACATGAGCCACATGGGCGACCTCGGTTTTGAGCCGGCGGTTGGAGAAGCGGTGGGCAATGCAAGCGCGGACCTCGATCTTTCGGCCAAGCTTGCCGGTTTCCAGTTTCCCACGCTGGTGATCAGCGGCCGTTTTGATATGAACGTTGCGCCGCTCACGGCGTGGCGGCTGGCTCATGCCATTCCCGGAGCGAAGCTGGTCTTCTTTGAAAAGAGCGGACACTTGCCTTCCTATGAAGAGCCGGAAAAATATATTTCGGTACTGGAAGGCTTCCTGAACGGGCAGTGAATCGTACGCGTCATTAGATAAAGAAAAACAGCCGATGAAGAAGCCACGTCAAGGCGGCCAACGTTCCAGAAAGGGAGACCGGCGACGGCCTGCGTTTTCCAAGCAAGTGGCCGTGCTTTATGAAGATGATGCCGTGGTGGTCCTTAATAAGCCTGCCGGTCTGCTGGCCGTGCCCGCTCCAGACTCGGACAATCCTTCAGCACAATCGATTCTTTCCGCCGAACTGAAACCGCAACGGCAGCGCGCCTACGTGGTGCATCGCATCGATCGTTTTACGTCCGGTGTTTTGCTGTTTGCGAAGACTGAGGCGGATCGCGATGTGCTGGTCCGGCAGTTCCTGGGCCACACTCCCTTGCGGCAGTATCTCGCCGTGGTGCGGGGGCATCTTCAGGAAAGAGAAGGCACGCTGGTCCACTATTTTCGGCGAGAGGGCATGTTTCAGAAACTGACCTCGTCGAATGATTTTCAAGGTGCGCGCGCTGAATTGCGCTATTCAGTCGAGCGTCCGTTGCGCGGCGCTTCGCTTATTCGGGTGACGCTGGTGACGGGATTGCAAAACCAGATCCGCGTACAGTTTTCAGCGATCGGGCACGCGGTGGTCGGCGACAGGAAATATCATCCGGCAGAAGCCACGGAGGAGAGGATCTCGCGGGTTGCATTGCATGCCGCACGTTTGCAGTTCATTCATCCTCGGACGGGCGAGAGCATCACCGTGGACAGTGAACTTCCCGCGGACATGCAATCTCTCATCAAAGCAGTGCGACCGCCATCCCGCTGATAAATGACTGAGCGGTGCGATGGCCGGCGCAGCGCGGAAAAGAGTTTTCGCTTCAGCAGTGCTGCGTCGGCGTTAACTCCGGCGGCGGGGAAAATACGCGTAAAAACATTTGGCTGCCCATTGGCAGCCATTTTTCATCTTGATGCTTTGATTTTTTGGAGGCGCGGGTCGGAATCGAACCGACGCATAAAGGTTTTGCAGACCTCTCCCTTACCACTTGGGTACCGCGCCAAAACCTGGGGACGTTGCCAGGAACTTTGCCCTGACAGCATAAACCCTCGCTATGCGAGGGGTGAATAGACAATGATCTTTTATGGAGCGGGAGACGGGAGTTGAACCCGCGACTTCGACCTTGGCAAGGTCGCACTCTACCACTGAGTTACTCCCGCTCTTGAGAGTACCTGCCTATTATATCGTGATGAAAATGAAGGGTCAAACTGGAATGGGAACCCGGCGTTCTGGCCGAATTACGACGCCTTGACCAGTTCCTGGTCGGGTAAGACGCCATCCAGCTTTTGCACGGCTTCTTTAAGGTCGGCCAGTCCCTCAAAGCCTTTGGCTGTGGTTCCCAGCTCTGAAGCCAACTGGTTAGCCAGCCTGGTCGCCACACGGACGCGGTCCTCAATGAGCAGAGCGCGCAGGGCACGGGGATCGCCTTCCAGCCAAGTCTGCACCTGCCAGCCGGTTTGCCGTACGCGGTTAACGGAATCGCGAAATTCAGTAAGGACTTGGCGGTCCACCATGCCGGCGCTTAAGAGGGTTTCCAGCCGGTTGAGTTCGCCGGTAATGCGCGCCACCTGGCTGGAGACTTGCAGAGAAAAGGCCTGGTCGGCCTCTTTGAGTCCGTTCTCGTTCATTTCCTTACACCCCGGAAGACGTTCATCCGGAAGTCGAGCACTTCCTTGAAAGTACGTTACTACAGGTCGTGTCCCTGGAGAACGTGACAAAGGTAATGAGAGAGTTCTTTTATCCGGAGACGCGCTCTGCTCAATGTAGGGTGACGTTCTGTTTGCGGCTTCGCAAGACCAAGGACACTGCTGATAGTATTTGCCCAGGTGCTCTTATGACTCGAGAAGCGGTAATTGTTGATGCAGTGCGAACTCCCTTAGGACGGCGCGAAGGCATGCTGAAAGGCTGGCATCCCGTGGACTTGCTGGCGCATGCGCTGAACGGCCTGACGCAGCGCAACAAACTCGACGCGGCGCTGGTGGATGACGTGATCTCCGGCTGTGTAATGCAAGTAGGCGAGCAGGCAGCGAACATCGCGCGCAATGCGGTGCTGGCCGCCGGGTTTCCGGAGTCAGTGCCGGCAACCACCGTGGACCGCCAATGCGGATCCAGCCAGCAGGCCATCCATTTTGCGGCGCAAGGCGTGATGGCCGGCAGCTATGACGTGGCGATTGCCTGCGGGGTGGAAAGCATGACGCGCGTTCCCCTGGGATCTTCAGCGGCGTCCGGGCCGGGCAAGCCGTTTGGCGAGACGATGCGCAAGCGCTACAACAACGCTCCGTTTAACCAGGGCATCAGCGCGGAGATGCTGGCCGAACGCTGGAAGCTGGACCGTGAAAGCCTGGACGCTTACAGTCTGGAAAGCCACAAGCGGGCCGCGCGGGCCAGCGACCAGGGACATTTCTCTCGCGAAATTCTGCCTATGCCAGTGCAGACCGACGCCGGCGTGACGCATGTGTGCCGGGATGAAGGCATCCGCGCGGAAACTACACCGGAAAAGATG
>JANXPR010000153.1 GCA_025357215.1 Acidobacteriaceae bacterium
CATTGGGTGGACGAGAGCTTTGAAATCAAACTGCGCAACCACAAGAAAGAGCCCATGGATATCCGCGTGGTGGAGCATCTCTACCGCTGGAGCAACTGGGAGGTCCAGAAGAATTCAGACGCCTTCAACAAACTGGACAGCAAGACCATTGAGTTCCGCGTGCGCGTCCCGGCGGACGGAGAAAAAATTGTGACTTACACCTCGCACTACACCTGGTAAAACTCGGCACACCTTAACATTGGCCCAGGCGGCAACGATGAAGACAATCGTTCGCCTGGGCTTGTCCATTGGGCCAATATCAATCGCGTACTCTGCACGTGACTTCCATCACTTACGCAAACATTTGCAACTGCGAAAATAATTGCAGATGAGAGCGGCATGATCTTCGTTTGATTGCTCCCCTCCGGCGCGCCCGCGCTATTCCATTTCAATAAGGAAGTCAGAGAGAAATTGGCCATTCGTAATTTTTTTTCCGCACTGTTGCTGTCCCGGGACACCCTACCCCTGGACGCAATCAAAAAGTTCTTTGATGAGTATGGAGTTGAGGTCCATCTGGCGCATACGACCGAAGAAGCCGACCTGCTCATCCAAGGGAGCAGGGTAGATCTGGCGATCTGCGACTATGACGTGCCCGGAGCGCAGCATTTAAAGTGTATGGAAAAGGCTTCCAAGTGGGGCGGCATTGCGATGGTCGTGTTGCGCGATCGTTTCGTCCACGCGGCGCACGGCAAAAGAATCCACTTTACCGTCCCCAAACCCGTCACCGCGGACCTGCTGGCGCGCGGACTCAAGGCCGCGTACACCAGCATGGCCAAGCACCGCCTTACTGCTTATCGCCACACCTTGGCGGTGCGTCCGCTCTCGGGAACGTTCATGCATCATGGAGCACAAAGTCCGCTGGACCACGCCACCGTTCTGAACGTAAGCCAGACCGGACTCTGCCTGGCAGCGCCGGCCAGACTTCCTTCTGGAGGCGTGGTGAACGTAAGCTTTGCATTGCCAGAAAGTGACCGCAGTGTTCACGTGGTGGGAACGGTGGTGTGGTCGGACATCAGCGGACGCACCGGCGTACGCTTCCATCATTTGCCCGCGCAGGAACAGCGCATGTTGCAGGAACGGTTGCGCGCGCGGTTGCCTCGCGACCTGGATTACATTCTTGGACCGGAGTAGCCTCGGCTTGCGGCCCGTCAATTTCTGAAGGCTTTGCTCCGGCCCGAATAGCTCCGCCGAATTTTTTGTCCGCCTGGTTTGATTCGTATGTTTTCGTTAGTTTGGCTTTTTAGTCGCGTCCGGTGGCGCGGTTTTGTCTGCTGGTTTCCCGCAGGACATTCCTTCTTGGCCTTCGCCTTTGCAGCAATCCATCATCTTGCCGTCTTTGTCGTGCATATCTTTTCCATGCATGTCGTGGCCGCCCATACCCATGCCGCCTTCATGCATGTGTTTCATCATTTGCATGTGCTTGTCCATGTTGTCCACAACGGATTGCCACATGTTGACATTGAGCTGGAGTTGCTCTTTGGCGGCAGCGTCCTTGGTTTTGGGCAACAGGTCTTTCATCTTTTGCAGGTTGGCTTTCATGCCGTCCATATCGGCCTGCATGTCTTTCATCATCTTTTCGTGCATGCCAGCCATTTGATCGTGCCCCGCAGCGGGGTGATGCTCGTGTTCCTTGGCCTGGTCCGGCGGAGCCGCCGAATGATCGTGACCGGCCGTGCCACTCTGGGCCTGGGACACTCCGGAAACCAGCAACACTGCAAAACAGAAAACAAGAAAATTCTTCATCACGAGGTTCTCCTTTGCCGCGCCCTGGCGCGGCACCATTCAGTAAGAAGTATAGAGAGCGGACGCGCGTCGGCTATGTGGCCTGCGTCACACCCGTTCGGAGGGGAAGGAACCGCTTTGCAACTGCATGGAAAGTGAGTGGTAAGCTAGTTTTTGCTGTTACAGGAGCGCACTAATGGAAAGCAACGCAGAACGTCAATTTCTTCGTCATACACTCGCCACGCTGGCGTATCGTGCCGGCAAAGCGTTGCGCGGCGCACCGGATTCGTTTGCCGCTTTCGATCCGGATAAGTCAGGCCGGACCCCGGCGAAAATCCTGGCCCATATGGGTGACCTCATGGATTGGGGCCTGACCATCTGCAAGGGCAAACAGGCGTGGCAGGACTCTGCTCCGTTGCCTTGGCCGCAGGAAGTGGAGCGGTTCTTTCGCGCGATAAAAACGTTTGACGATTATCTGGCGTCTGACGCTCCTCTGGCTGCTCCGGCCGGCATGGTTTTTCAAGGCGGAGTGGCGGATGCGTTGACGCACACTGGACAAATCAACATGCTGCGGCGGATGGCGGGCTGTCCGATTCGCGGAGAAAACTATTATCGCGCGACGATTGCCGTGGGCAACGTTGGTTTCGAACAGGCCGCGCCGGCAAAGGAGTTCTGAGCTCCGAACGGCGCTGGCGTCAGAGCCGGAAGAGCATTAAGTTCCGTGGGCCGCGCGCTTTCCTATTTGGACCGAACCGGCAAGCAAGTTATAGTGCCTGCGTTGAAATTATGAAGCCACGCTGCTTTGGATTTGCCCTGGTGTTTGCCCTGATGTGCTGCTTGTTGCCCGCGCGGTTGCGCGCCGACGAGCGCATTCTCTCCTTTGATTCGCACATTGTCGTAAACGACAACGGCTCCATGCAGGTGACTGAGACCATCACCGTGCAGGCCGAAGGAGACCAGATTAAACACGGGATCTATCGTGATTTTCCCACCAGCTACAAAGACTTTCACGGGACCAAGCACGAAGTTGGGTTTGACATCGTGTCCTTGCGGCGCGATGGCAACTCGGAGTCGTACCACACGTCAGATAAGAGCAATGGCGTGCGGGTGTACTTTGGCAAGTCCGAGACGATATTGGCGCCAGGAAAATACACGTACGAATTCGTTTACAGCACCAGCCGTCAGCTGGGCTTTTTCAAGGACCATGACGAGTTGTACTGGAACGTAAACGGCCTGGGCTGGGATTTTCCTATCGACGTGGTTACCGCCACCGTTGTTCTGCCCCGTGGCGTGCGCAATAACGTGACCGCGCTTGAGGGTTACACCGGATACGAAGGCGAGAAGGGCCAGGCTTTTACCGCATCGCGCGACGAAGACAACAATCCCGTGTATCGCGCTGAAGCGATGGAAGCTCACCAAGGACTAACGATCGTCGTTTCCTGGAAGAAAGATTTGATCCAGCCGCCTACGCGCCAGGAAGATCTTGAGAGGTTCGAGGACAAGAACAGGGGCGCCATTCTTGGGCTGGGCGGATTGATCGTGCTTCTTCTGTACTACATCATCGTGTGGGTGGCTGTGGGGCGCGACCCAGCAGCGGGAACCATTGTTCCGCTTTACGAGCCGCCAGCAGACCTTTCGCCCGCGGCCATGCGTTTTCTGGAGAACATGAAGTTTGACGCGAAGACCTTCACGGTGGGCGTGCTCAGTCTGGCCGCCAAGGGGTATCTCACCATCAAGCAGGTTGACCGGCACACATACCAGCTGATCCGCAAAGAAGGTTGGGGAGTGGCGGAGCAAAAACTTGCTGGCGCTGAAAAAACCCTGGCGCGCAAGCTTTTTGAAAATGGGGACAAGTTGGACCTGGTCCAGAGCAATCACACGCAGTTGCAGGAAGCGAAAAAAGCGCTGCAACTCGCGCTGCATGGCGGCATGGAGACCAGATATTTTGTCACCAATCGCCAGTTCTTGTGGCCAGGCTTCGCGATCACAGCCGTAACCGTTGGCACGGCGTTGCTGATTGGCCACGGGCCGGGGGCTCCCGTGGCGATCTTCATGAGCATATGGCTTACCGGCTGGACCGCGGGCGTGGTGGCGCTGGTGCACAACGTGATCGCCGCGTGGAGAAGCGTGCGCACAGAAAGCTGGCTGGAAGCTCCCGGCGCTCTATTCCTTACTGTGTTCAGTTTGCCTTTTCTGG
>JANXPR010000177.1 GCA_025357215.1 Acidobacteriaceae bacterium
CGGACATAGCCGCGCGGCTTGCCATACTTAAAGGCCATCAACACCGGCACCATGAACAAGGGCACTCCGTACTGCAGGACAAGATTCATTGGCATGCCCGCAATCTCCCCTCCGACAAAGTGGCCGACGATATTCATCACCGCTGCCGCCCCAAGCACCACGAACAGGTCTTCAAATTCCAAGAACATGAACGTCACCCTTGTTTGCAAATTCCTGTTCACCGGTGTCACCTGTAAAGCCATCGCTCGAATCCTTTCCTACGGCACGCCGGCCGTTCCATGTTGAATCCAGAACTCTCCCAAGCGCAGCAGTCCCGACAACCCGAAGCAGCACATCGCCGCGACCAGGTTCCTCACCCAGGCCTCGCCCACCGTCATGCGTTCGAGCAATCCGGCGTAGTGAGTTACTGCCAGCACCACTTGCAATACTCCGTAGAGCGGGAGCAGAACATTACCCACCCAGTTGACCAGCGTCAGGATCGAAATCCAGTAGCGGTCCGGGTTGTTCCAGGCCGCCTGGTTACTGAATGATTCAAGCGCCCGCAGAAGCCCCGAGCACATCAGAGATGCCAGAGCCGCATACGCCAGGTGTTGATAGTTCCGGCCTTTGGTGAAGTTGAAAATTGCTGCGGCAGCGAACAATCCGGCCACGGTCGGCATGATGACGTTGCCCAGCCAGCTCGTCAGGTTGAGCATTCCATTGGCGAAATTCACTTCGATCACCTCCTTGTCTTCATCAGCCGACCATAGCCAGAACCAGTTTCCAGATGGCGGAAACGCTCAAGAACGCCAGGCCCGATCCAACCAGCGGCATGAATGGCCGGTGACGCGCGTAGTTAAAGATCGCGCCCACCACGGCCAGGCCCGCCGCTTCCGGAAGGATCGTTCCTGCCAGGAAGTTCCACGCAGAGGTCAACATGTCGGTCGTCGCAAACTCCGAGCCACTGTTCCAGCCCTTCATCAACTGCACCATGCCCGATGCGGACAGCAAAAAAATGGCGGCGATGATGGACCCGAGCGGGTTATGCCCCTCGGCCCCATCAAGCACCGCCTTAAGCACGCAGAAAGCTGCGAGCACGGGAGTAAGCCGAGCAACCACAACGTTGGAGACAAATTGGGTGATGCTCCCCTCCACGCTCATTACCCACGGGCTGCTGATGTTCGCGCCCTGTGGAGGCATGGAGATGCCTTGCGCCGCAAACCACGAAAGGAACTGGGGCAGCGTCAGCAAGATCACCGACCAGAGCGCCCATCTTTGGAAACGCCCGCCGACTTGAAAGTTAACGCCGCCTTCCTGCCGCAAAGCGACCCCCGCCAGGACCATCGTGCAGATGGCGGCCGGAACTGCCATATCGAACAGCAGCTTCATTAAATCGACAATGATTTGCGGCAACGTCATCGCTTAAGCACTCCGATCTTGCTACTGCACACCCGCTGTTCCGTTCGCGATCCAAAACTCAATCAAGCGCGTGAGTCCGGAAACCACCAGCAGCCCGCCCGCCGTGACTGCCCAGCGCGCCACGCCGCGGCCTTGCGAATAGGACACCACCGCCATGACCACGGCCAGCGCTGCGCCCACCGGCGCGATGACATTACCTACCCAGTTCACCAGGTTAAGAAGTGTGCCTTCCGGCTGCGCCGCGGTTTGACCCAGCACCGCCTTGCCCGTGGCGGGGGCGCCGCCAAGGTTTTGCGCATAGGAGATCAATGGGAGGCATTGAATAAGAAAAATGGTCAAAAGAAAGGCGAGAACGAATCGCTGCCGCCTCTTTCCCCAACTCGACAATTTCATACGGCTCCTCTTCTGCGAACCGCGTTAAATGATTCCTCCGCGTCGCAGGCGAGAACATAAGTCCGTTTGAGATTTCGGGCAAATCCGGAAAGACTTCTCCGTAATTGCCGATGAGGGCGTGAGAGGCGGCGCTCGCGGGACAAATTGCAACGCCGCAAGGAGAGCTGCGAGCACTATTGAAACTAAAGGGTGATTGCGTGGACACCATTAAGTGTCTGGCGGGGAGCAGAAGGCTTATCAGATGAAAATCCGTTTGCCTTTGGTGCATCTCACAGCGGTGCACTCAGGGGAAACTGCGGTGGAGGAGGCTTGCTGACGCAACGGAGCTACCTGGGAACATGTGGCCCTACATCGACTTCTCTCTCTTCTTCAAGCTGATACGTCCTCCCTATGGTTCGGTGCGTCGGGCTAAGGACTAAAATGGAATGAACGGCATTAAGCGGGCGGACAATGATTCGAATCGCGGCTGAACACATCTACGTGTTGCGGAACTCGACCGGGAAACCATTTACCGATCTACTTGATCGTCTGATTCGCAACTCCGCTGGGAAGCTCGGTATTCCGCCCTCGGCTGTGCTCGACAATCCCCGCACGAACCATCCCGACGGCGGTGTGGACACCCAGGTC
The DNA here is from genome assembly GCA_025357215.1 of Acidobacteriaceae bacterium. Lineage (GTDB taxonomy): Bacteria > Acidobacteriota > Terriglobia > Terriglobales > Acidobacteriaceae > Angelobacter. The sequence goes on from JANXPR010000177.1 coordinate 2,419, forward strand.
ACCACAGGCGCTCAGCCTGATCCGTGGGGCTACTTCAACGGGCCATCGACATGGCAGTACAAGGCCGTTGCTTTGAAGGACTTTACCGACAGCAAGGTGAAGGAGGAAATCAGCGGAGGCAGCAAGGATTACGTTCGTAGTCTGCTGCGCGAAGGCTATGCCTACCGAATGTGCATCGCAGATGACGAACCCGCTGAAAAGAAGACCGAGATCAAGGCCTTGATCGACGCAGAGATCGAGAAGGTCAATCCTGCGGCGCCGGAGTCCATCGTTCTCTTCGCATCCGAAGTTGTTGCTTGGGTGAACACATTTCCTGCTATCGCTGCGGAGATGTTGGGCTCTTCCATGAAGGACTTTTTTCACTTCGCAACCTGGCAGAACCGGGAACGCGCCGTGACGAAGACGTTCGTGGCGACGCCGGAGTCGACGGTCATTTTTAAAAACGTGCAGAGCCATCTCGATTGGACGAGCAAGACGACCACGGCACGGCTCACGATCGCCGGCGATGCGGGCGTTGGCAAGAGCCGCACTGTTTTTGAAGCGATTGCGGCTCTTCCTGATGTCGCTCCACTGGTCCTCTACACGGACGATGAAGACAAGGCGCTCGATCTTGCGCGAGCGATGGCGAACCATCAAGACCTATGCGCCGTAATCGTCGCCGATGAATGCCTTGATGCCACTGCGTTCCAGCTTGCGAAGATTCTCAAGGGCGTGGAACATCGGGTGCGTCTGGTCACCATAGACAACGCCTTGGAACGTGCGGACAAGTCTGAGTTGCGGCTCAACCGAATGTCGACCTCGACCGTCGAAAAGATCGTGGAGGTGAACTTCCCTAATATCGACCAAGGCCGCCGATACCGGTACTGTCGACTCGCCGAAGGCTACCTGCGCTTTGCTATTTTCTTGTGCGACCACGACAATCTCATCGTGCAACAGGGGCATCTTGGCCAACTCTTAAGTGATACCGAGAGCTATATGGGTACGCTCTTCGGCAAGGACGGCCCTTTTGAAGAAGCCGACTTCGAGGCCCTGATGGTGATCTCTCTGGTAGAACGATGCGGCGTCATCGGTAACGTGTTCCCGGAGCTCGAACAATTGTGCGCATTGGTGAAGCTCGACCCCAAGGACGTGCGCGAGCGCCTCCATCGCATGCAGAAAGCTAACGGGTTGGTCGCCCGCGCCGGACGCTATTTTTATGTCACGCCGACACCCATTGCGATTGTCTGCTTTCAGCGGGCCTGGTCCAAGTGGGCAGAACTTGAACCGAGACCTTTTTTGGAAAGTTTCCCCCCGAACCTTGTGCCTTCATTTCTCGCGCGCATGGCGCGCGCCCCCGAGGAGGTCGGCAAGATCGTCAATGCCTACTTTCGAAACTGGGAACTTGCCCGCGGGGGAAACATATTTGCAGATACCAATGAAACTGAACAACTTCTCCTTTTAGTACGGTCGGCTCCAGACCAGATGGTGCCACGGCTCCACAACCTCGTGCTTACCGCCACGCCCGAGCAGCTTGGGAAGGGGGATGAAGGGGGGCGGCGCAACCTCGTCGTCGAAGCGGGCGAGATTGCCGCTTTTCCCCAATGGTTTTTTTTTGCAGAGGAGATTCTGTTCACGCTGGCCCGTAACGAGACTGAGCCAGACCTCGGAAACAACGCCACGAAAGTATGGTCTGGATTGTTTCCCATCATTTCATACGTTGCTACGTCTTTTGATGAGCGGTTCAAGATCATTCAGGAGCGGAACCGGAAGGGCGACGCAGCGACGAAGATTCTGTGCGTCGAAGCCCTACAAAGCGCTCTCGATGATCGAACGATCCACATGATGGGAAGCCAAACTTATGGCCACAGGATTGTCCCAACACCTTGGCAGCCTAGAACCTACGGAGAGTTGTACGCGCACATGAAAGCCTGCCTCGGGGAGATGAATCGTTTGAGCTGTGATGACGACGAAGCCGTACGAGACAAGGCCAGCGGGGCTCTGATTCGATCCATCCGGAGCTTGGTCTTTAACGGGTTCACGGCACAGGCAAAAGACGGTGCGGGTGAGCTCCCCCTTCATGTTCGCCCCGTTCTCCGGGCAGAGTTGCGAGAGTTTGTCCTTCTAAACAATTCCGAGCATAGCCCGCACTCCGAAGCGGAGAAAAAACAACGGGCTCAGTTCGTTGATGAGTGGGTCAAGGAGCTGGCGTCTATGGATCTTCATGATCGTCTCGTCGAAGACGTCGGACCGGATTCTTGGGATCATCATCTGGAGCAGACGGAGTGGGAAGGTCGCATCCGTGAGCTTGCTTCGCACGTCTTGCAGAATGAGGGCGACTTTGACCAGGAGCTTCCGTGGTTGAACAGCGACAAAGCACGTTCCTCAGTCGAGTTCGGCGTTCAGCTTGGCCGAATTGACGAAGGTCTTAAGTTTCTGGATCGCATCGTCACGGCATGTCGCGCAAACCGGAATCCGAATCTTGCACGGGGCTACTTTGCCGGTATCAGCGACGCCGCTCGGCCAAGACTTCTTTCGGATGCAGCCGAGGCCGTCCGCAAGAAATTGAGTGCGTCCCTAGATGAGCTTTGGGAAGAAGATGCAGTTCTCGGCTTCAATGTAATGACGCCGTCTGGAGATTTTGTGCAGTCGTTTTCTCGCGCAATCGCCGGCGTCAATGAGAAGAAGATCCGTAGTGGTTTCCTGCACACGTTTGTTGCCTGGAACGGGCCGCGACACACCTCGCCCGTGGAAGCGCGACTGGCCGCACAAACTCTGCTCGATTCAGCTCGTGAGGGTGATGAGGACGCCGCGAATACGGGAATCGAGTTCATGTTCTTTCTCTTGATGCGAAGGACTGATTTAGAAGACAAGCTGACGTGGTTGCAGACAGTGTTCGACGACAAAACACTCGATGTGATCTTCGGAATATTGGAGCAAGCCAGTCTCAAGACAAGAAACCTGTCTCATTGGTTTTCGCAGATTTTTGCTCGCGTACTACCGGCGAATCCGGACCGTGCCACGTCGATTCTGATTCTGATGATGCAAAGCGAATCGTACGAGACCTCCGAAGCCGCTGCGAATCTATTCGCAACTGTTGCAGTGGCGCGTCCTCAGCAGTTGATGGACGGAATCGGCGAGGTTATGCTGTCGAAGGAACGCAACCTGAGTTTTCTCTTTCGCAAATTCCCCATCGTGTCATTGCCTGAAGAAGTTGTAACGCTATGGCTTGAAAAACACGGTTTGGAAGGTGCGCGCCTCCTCGCGCAGCACGTCCCAGGACCGTTCATGGGCAGCAACGGACCGGATCTCAACGCGGTCACGCGGTTCATTCTGGAGAACTACGGAAACGACGACATTGTATTCTCCAGTTGGGTTGCGGGAATGCAGGGTGGGGCCTTCGCGGGGTCGATTGCAGACCATATGCAACAGCGAGCCTCGCGGGCGGAGCCATTTCTCACTTTTCCGATTGAGGCCGTGCGGCGGTGGGCGCGGGGCGAAATTATGTTCGCCAACGAAAACGTCGAAAACTTTAGGCTCACCGAGGAAGAGCGATTCTGAGCCGTTGATTGATTCAATTTACTCATTCAAGTGGGACTAGAACTTCTCGGTCTAGGCGCTTGGTTTTCCCGGTGTTAGGTAGATCAGCGTCGTTCTCTTACGGCCTTTGTGTAGTTTTCGTCATCGCGGTGTCGCACTGGACTGATTGAGTTCGCGTTGCAATTGCAATAACTGTCGAAGTTCCTGAGCGCTCGTGGAGCTACCTGGCTGAGCACCGAGCAACCCAGACTGAATCCAAGCCGCGTTCGATTTTGGCGTCTGCTCCAGCACGACATAGATCGGAATATTGGCCGGTATCGTAACCACGATGTGTTGTGTCACCGCCATCCTCGAAACCTGCTCGTCTCCTGCCTCGCCGATGTTGTTGCTCACGCGCTCTCGTAGAAGGTCTGACTCACTTATCGGCTGGTTCAAATTGCCGCGTCCGACCAACGTGGCCCCAACCTGGCCGATCCCCGACAACGCTCTGACCACCACATTCTTGCCCGTATTTTTCCCCTCAACTTTGCCCTTGAGCGGACGCATTTCCAGATCCGTGGCAACGGCTTGGATCGGAACGGCCGTACCATCGGGCATCATCAACGAGTCGAACTGGATGCGTACGTAACCTGAGCGATCCGCGTCCTGCAGGTGTCCAACTACTTTCGCCCCGGCAGGGACAATGATTTCCCCGTCGCGCTCGTAGTTGTACTCGATCACCGCCAACACCGGCGTTCGCACCGCCGTGCTTGCCGCAGATTCCAGGCGCGCTCGTAGCCGCGTTCCGGTGGCGAGGCCTAAGCCAATATCCGGTCCTGGGTTGCTGGACATTTCCTCGCTGCGAGAATTGCCTCGGAGCGCGGAAATGTTGCGCACATACACCAGCGAGGACTTCTCCATCGCTTCACGCTCCGTCTTACCTGGGTCAGGTGCGTCAGCCACATTGTTTGCGCTTGCCCCCGGCTGATAGGGCGGCGCTTGCCAGTTCTGCTCTCCGAAGGGCGGTATGGATGCCAGAGTTCCGTCCCCGTTTACCTGTCCCGGACGTGGTGTACCGGGAGTTGGCCGCCCAGTTGCCGTCCGCTGCAGATCTCGCTCGTTCAGAAATCCTTCGTGCGTCTCTTTTGTGGCAGGCCGGCCGGAGTCGGTGATAGGAAACAAGCTCTTGTCGCCAGGCGTGGCGCCGGTTTCGGACGCCACATCCTGCATGGTGGCCACAGCACTGTTCTTTGATTTCGGCGCGGGACGCTTGCTGGGCATCGACGTGGCAACGAAGATCAGGAGAGCGACCACAATCGCACCTGCCCCGATGAACACGAACCGATTCTGTTGGAACTGCTGTCGGGTACGCTGCTTTGCTCTTGTTGCGAGTTCTGTCGCCTGCCCGAGTGCGTCCCCGGCTGCGTTCGTGCCCATGACCGCTGCGCTTGCCGCTGGCTCTTTCATCGTTGCAGTGCTTCCGTTGCCGTTCTGTTCGTCTTGTTGAATCATTTCGTCCCTCCTTTTGCCGGGGCCACAAACGCAATCGGCGCCAGGACAGGGTGGTCCACTTCTTCCGCTTGCGCGACTTGCAGTAACAATCGTTCCGTTGATTCCTTAAAGCTGGGACGTTCGAACATCACAACTCCGTCCGTCCTTGCACCTGGCGCCAGTCGCCGTGTGGTCATTCGGTAATCCTTGATCGCTACCGGCTCGGACTTGATCGTCTTCCCATGTCTGGCCTTTGATGTCCCGGCAAGCTGTATTTGCGGCGGCAACAATTCGATCGTTTTGGG
>JANXPR010000203.1 GCA_025357215.1 Acidobacteriaceae bacterium
AGTACGAGCAACAGGCCAAACCCGGCGAGAAGTTGCCAAACCTGCACGATGTGTACCGACACTGGACTCCATTGCAGTGTGCGATTGCTTATATGGCTAAAAAAGACGCGCAAAATGCCGTCCATTGCCTTCAACGCGCTATGGATGAAGGCAACCCACTCACTATATTCCTTCACATGTTACCGCTTTTTGATCCGCTGCGAAATGAGCCAGGCTTCCAAAAGTTGGTCAAACAGATGCGATTACCTAACCGATGAAATCACCGTGAGCGCCCAGTGCGGCCCCATAGCTCTATGCGCTTTGCCTCAAGCGTCTTGAGAATTTGTTCATCAGACATGTCTGCGGGGGGATTCCCAACTCCACGAATAACATCACCCCACCGCTGTGAGTAGTGGAAACAATGGTCTTCAGCTTGTCTGCGGGAGGTTGCTCCTCTCACATATGCCGTAACAAACTCGGTCGCATCCTTTATCCGCAGTTCCGCTGCCCGCCGGATATCTGAAATCTCATCCTTCAGCCAAACCGACATACCTTCTGCATCGGGAAAGCTCCAGTCCTCGCCCGTGCGCCTTTTGTCATCAACCACGGCCAACTCATTTGCAGCTTGAACGTCCTACCCTAGAACCGAAACGTACTTGCGTCAATGCAAATTGCCAACCGCTTAACCCTCATTAACGTATCGGCGGCCTTCTCCTCCCTTCATAATGGACGAGGAGTTGAAGCATGACGACGGTAGAACCCTTTGTATCCGCTGAAGAAGCCGCCGCATTTTTATCCGTGAAGAGACGCTATCTTCTGGCGCTCGCAAGGCATGGCATCGCCGGGGCATACGCACTCGGCATTGGTACGAAACGTAAGATTTGGGTGTTTCGGCTGTCGGAGCTTGCAGCCGCCACTGTCGAGAAAAAACAATGCGCAGGGGTGATCCCAAATCGCGCGGATCAGGGTATGATCCGATCTGGCAGTCCCCGCTGAAAAGAGGAATATGGCTTATCAGCGAGGATCATTGAAACAAGTGTCACGCAAGGAAGGAGCAACCTGGGTGCTGCGCTTCAGGGTAATGAACGCGGAAGGCAGGCGGGTGGAAAACACTCTGCCGGTCGGCTTGTTGCGCGATTTCCGAAAGGCGCAGGATGCTTGGCGCGAAGTTGACCGGCTGGGGCTTCCGACCCGCGTCAACAGCGACACCCCCTGCCCCGGCCGCACCCGGTTTAACACTCTCGCGGAACACTACCTGAAGGCGGACTTCGGCGAGGATGCAATTCGCCCGAAGTCGGTGAATACCATTCCCATCGTCGAGCACTATGTCCGCGACTATCTCATTTCCCGCTGGGGAAGCGAGATCGCCGATGACATCAAGCCCCTCGATTTGCAGCGCTGGCTTAAATCACTGCACACGGAAAAAGGACTCGCCTGGACGACGATTGCGAAGATACGCGGCATCATGCTGCGCATCTACAAGGTCGGAATCCGCCATGAGCGGGTCGAAAAGAATCCCGTGCAGCACGTTGAGACGCGCTCTAAATCCAACTACAAGGCCATCCTCATCAGCCCACAGCAGACGCTGGCCATCATCAAGGCCCTGCCTTTCCTCCTGCATTCAACGCTGATTCTCACCTGCGCGGCGACGGCGCTACGCGCATCGGAAGTTCTATCGCTGCGCTGGGCCGACATTCTCTGGAATGAAAGCCGCATTCGGGTGTGCAAGCGCTGGGCGAAGGGCGAGGATGGAGAGACGAAGACGGAAGCCTCGGATGGATACGTCCCGCTGCATCCCCTGCTCGCCGAAGCTCTGAAGCACTGGCATGAGCAGACGCCCTATGCGAAGGAGACGGATTTTGTTTTTCCATCCATGCAGGCAAAAGGCAAGTTGCCGCTCTATGCATCCACGTTTGTCGCCGACTATCTGCGCCCGGCCGCTATTGCAGCGGGTGTGCAGATCGCGCAGGGACAGCGCTTCGGGCTTCACAATCTCCGCCACTCACTGAGCAACTGGCTGGTGAACAAGGCGAAAGTGGAACCGAAGACGGTGCAGGGCATCCTGCGTCACTCGAAAATTCAGACGACGCTGGATCTCTACACGCAGGAAGATGCCGATGAAACACGGGCGGCGCAGGGAGCGTTCCTGGCGGCGGTCGGCTTCAAATCGGAGGCGGTGCAGGGAGCTGTGGGTTGAATTGTGGGTTGGACTTTTTGGGCGATTGCTCTCTAAGTCTATGAAAAATATGGCGGGGACGACGAGACTCGAACTCGCGACCTCTGCCGTGACAGGGCAGCGTTCTAACCAACTGAACTACGTCCCCACTTTGTTTTCTTACCTTTATCGGAAACCCGCGTGTTTAGTGGCTTTCCTCAGGTTCAATCGATTCGCCTGTGTCGCCTGTTTCAACCCCATAGAACCAAATACCGAGGTTAATGGACACCATGGACACCAAGTTAAACCGTTGTCCAAAAACGGTGCTACAGGCAACACGAACCCAGAGCAGCTGTCCCTGCCCCGTGAATGAATTGTAGCAGAGGAAATTCAGATCAGTACAGGCGCAGCAACTCTGCTCAGAATCTCACGCGGCAACTCTTCCGACAATCACGATGAAGATCTGATTTTCACGCAACAAGTTCGAGGTTTTTGGCAGTACAATAGCGGTAAATCGTGAGCCGCTCTTCGTCCCCGGAGGTCTGCGATGTACATTCTCGTTCCCTGGAAGCCAGTCGTTCTCGTGTGGGGATTGCTGAGTGGGATGATACTGGTTAGCTTCGTCGCATCGTCGCTGCGTCAAGGAAAGAACCCTTTCGCGCCAGGTGCGAACGTCACGCGGTCCGCCGTGAAAACGGGTGTTGCGCAAGCGGGACAACAACCTAAGCACTCCCACAAAGCGGCTCGGACTCCGAGTCAGTGAGACCCCGAAGATCTCTTTGCTGCTGACCTGGTTGCTTAGCCTTCTCGGTCACTTCCTCGAGTGATTTGGCTTGCCTAATATTCTCTCCAGCTTTTGTTTCAGGATGACCTCTGCCGGAGATCGTCCTTTTGACGATTAAGCCATGACACAAAGTCCTTCATTTTGACTTCATGCTTTATGGGGGCCTGCTGGACAACAACATTCACTGTTGAGAACCCCTGGCCGATCTCGCCTACCCAGTTGTCCTGCTGCAAAGCCGCTAGAGCAGTAGCGATCGCTTCGTAGAGTGTCTCCGCAGTGACCTCTATGGAGTGCTCAACGCCTTGAAGATCCTTTACCGCAACTGTGCACGTTCTGAGAACCACAAGCAAGAGCGTAGCATGTTCGCCTTTTGTTCGCCAAACGAGTGCCGGCTAGCACGGTTCGGCATGCCGTGAAGGGTCAAACAAGCCTGGCGTCAGGCCAGTGCGGCGGTGCAGAAATCAGAGCTGCATGCGCTCCCTGATCCGCATGCCCGATTAACGTCTCGCAATAGCATCCCGAGCGGCACAGCGCATCGAATCCCACATAATCAAAATTGGGTGCGAGGATGTTGAATTCAAAGTACCGATTCGGCGGCGTGAACTTGCCCGTCAGCCATCCGATCGCGTAGCTGGCGGCGAGCGCGCCGGCCATTGAAGTGAAGTGCCCCACTGTGGGAAGTTCGGGGACATCTCTCCAGTAAACTCCAGCCTCATCGCCGCGCAGCACGGCCTCTCTCGCTTCGCGCCGGCGGCGATCCTTTTCTTCCTCTGACATGAGCTCCACAGTCGCGCGCCACGGATCCACACTACCCAGGCAATGGGCACATGGCCCGCCCGGAGAATAGAACGTGACGCGGCCGATCTCGCCTGTTATGGAACCATTCTTTGATTCAAACACGACGCCTACGTCGATGGCGGGAACCAAGTAGCGGTAGGCGAGTTCACTAATGGCGGTCCGGCTGTGGTTTGTATCCGTGCAGCAGATGATCAGATCCGCGCCAACTACATGATCCCGCGCAAGCGGTTGCAGGATGTTGCCTGCGATACAGGTCACGGTCGCCCTGGGATTGATGGCTTTTATGAGATCCCGCACCACCGCAACCTTCAATGGCGCTTCCGTCTCGCCTTTTGCAAAATGGGCTTCATAACTGCCGTGAAGCCTTTCCAGATTCGATTTCGCCAATTGCTGCGGATCAATAAGACCGAAGTTTTCCACGCCAGCGCGCGCAAGCACATGGGCCGCTGGCGATCCAGTGCCGCTGGCACCAATGATGACGACGCGCGCATTGCGCAGGCGTGCGGCTGCCTCGGCACCATAGATTTCGTTGAACCGCACTCGGTATTCATTTTGAGAAAGCTCGGCCGAAGACTTGTGGGAAGCAGCCTCCCTGCGAATCTCTTTGTCGCTGACCACAACGATCTCGGTTAACTGAAACTCCTGGCCATCGTTCCATCCGCGCCCAGAAAATCGGATATCGCCTTCCTTCGTTCTGGAAAATATCAGGCTGAAATACGCGGATTCTCTTCCAAAGGCGGGAAAGTAATCCCTGTAATACGAGTCCATGTCGTCGTCAAGCGAGCTGGGACGGACGCCATAATTCTGCGGATGGGAATGAATGACGCCGAGACACAGACCGCGCTTATGTTTTTCCAGAGCCGCCCTCAGACTGTAAGGTTCGGTGAACCTGACAATGGCCGTCGTTGAATCAAGATCGTTCCCTTCCGGCTCGATGAGATCGACGAACGTGATGACCATGCCGTCCGCCGTCCGATGTGTCCCAAAAAGGAAATACGTCGCCCATTCCTTGTCGGGATAGCGGGAGAAGATGAGGGATTCCAGGCGCTCGCGCAGAGCGCCTGTGATCCGCATGATGGCTGTGAGCTTTACCTTCTGATCGATAACCATGACACCAGTTCATCCAGGTAAGTATGAAAACCGTGCCGCGTCGGATCCCAGCCGGGGGCGCCTCCGCCGTTATGAGGGTGATAGCTGATGCAAACCCAGCTTCTTCCGTCAGCCACGAACTCGTTTGACGGTTGACCCTTCACCACGCCGATGAGCGGCGATCCCTGCGGAAGACAGGCTCCGTCGAGCATCGACTGCGCATAGCCGCCCGGTACATGCACCAGCACGTCAGAGCTTGCGACGCCGAGCGTACTAGGAAGGCCGAGGTAGATGACTGCGTCGGGAGTCTCGATGAGCTTCGTCTTCCAGCTGACTTCTTCGAGTTCCCGCGTGACGCGGACCTTGATCTCCGCCGTCACCGGCGGCCTCCCTCGACGTTCTTACGTGTGACGACAAAGTGCTCGCCGTTCTTAATCGGGACTTCGCCCGTGAGCGGATCTCCCACCGGCCCGTCTTCTCCCTGCCGCCGGCGCACAACGCCCGTGTCGGCCGTCAGCCCAGCCAGCCGAGCGATAGCGTCAACCGACATTGGATTCGTGACGCCGTCCTCCTCGCTCGTCTTCTTCTTCCCGTTCACGAAAATCACCAGCTTCTCGTTTCTGTTCTCATTCTCCGGAGTCATTGTTGGTACCCTTTCTTGCCATGCGTACGCTGAAGGTCGTTTCAGGTTTGGGCGCCGTTGCTGGCTAGTTTTATTTGCCCATAGTGGTCTATGCTCAGAATTCCTGGATGCGCGACAATACGCGCGTACTTTTTCTTTGTCACGGATACGGAAAACCTGAGCATTGATAAGTAAGGCCCGGAAAGCGAAGGCCGTGGAGCGAATGAAAACCAAGCCGAAGCCTTCACCAGCCCCGCGGAAACCCGAGCCAGCCACTCCCGGCGAAATCAAGCAGGCCATCGAGGCGTTAACACTCGAAGACGGTGAACGCATTGAGCAGAGCGCACGGAACCGCATTTATCGCATAGGGCCCGCTGCCAATCGCCGTGATGCCAAAGAACTCATCGGGGAGGCTTTTATGAGAATTCTCGATGGGAAGCGGCATTGGGACAAGGACCGTATCACCTTCACGAAGTGTCTCATCGGCGTGATCTGGAGCATTGCGAGCGAGTGGGCAGGTTATCGGGAGCGGAACAAGGACTTGCCGGAGTACGCCGCGCTCGAATCCGAGCTGACGAGAACCGATGAGGAAGGGAAAATCAGTTCTCCATTTGACCGACTTGCGGCGCCGGTTCTCACTCCCGAACAGATACTCATTCACGCAGAAGTGAGCGCCGAACGCGAAGCGCGTAACAAGGCGCTGGTGGAAGAAATCGAGGGGGCCTTCGCCGACGACGAAAAAGCAGAAATTCTCATCATGGGATTCCAGGACGGCATGGACGGACCCGCGATACGGGCAGAGTTCGAAATACCCGAAAAAGAATTCCGGACAACGATGCGCCGCATCCAGCGCGGCGTGAAAACAATTATGGAGCAACGCAATGACAGGTAAGGAGCAGCGCAGTCACACAGAACGGCTTGAAAAACTTCTCGATTATCTCGGAGAGCATATCCGGAGTGCTCCGGGAGATGAATTGATCGAAACAGCACGGGAGCAGGGCTGCGCTCCCGGAGAGGGGAATACCCGACTCAAAGGTTTCCTGCTGAAGGTGTTCAAGTCGCATCAGCAAAAAGAGCTCGCGGAGGCGAAGGAAGGTTACACGCGCGAGCTCGCCAGTATTTCAGAAGGGCATTTTGACCTTCCGAAAACCAAAGAAGGAAGAAGGAGCTTGTTTATCGCAGCGCTCGCCCAAGCAAGTCAACTGCAACCGGCGTTCACGTTGCAGCACCGCGAACTTTCGGAATTCTCCGATGAAGATATTGAGTCGAACCTCAAGAAACTTGCCCAGCTCGGTCTCCTCCCGGAGGAAAAGTGATTGAAGCGGGCATCCCGCCGGAGAAGATTCTCAGCCTGCTGGGGATCACGGAGCCGGAGGATCTCGACATCGAGGCCATCGCCTTCGCGTGCGGCGCGACCATTCTGCGTCAGCCGCTGACGGGGTGCGAAGCGAACATCATCGGCTCTGGCGACAAGGCCATCATCACGGTCAACATCAAATCGATTCCCGGACGCCAGCGTTTCTCATCCGGTCATGAGCTGGGCCATTGGATGAAGGACCGCGGGCAGAACGCTTTCGGCTGTTCCAAGCGCCAAATGAATTCTGAGTGGACAGACAACAACGCCGAGACCCGAGCCAATCGCTTCGCGAGCGATCTCCTGCTGCCGCTGAGTATGTTCGTTCCGCTCGCGAAGGCACGCCCGATCACGCTAGAAACAGTCATATACCTGGCCGGCGTATTCAGGATGAGCCGCACCGCGACCGCGATCAGGCTTGTTCAGCACGGTTCATTTCCAGCAATGCTTGTCTTTTATGAGCAGGGACATAAAAAGGGGTTTATCCCGTCCGGCAAGGACATTCCTTCTTCGCTTTTTCCTCGGCTTCGGCCCGATCCTCATTCACTGGCCGCAACCCTCATGGCAAATAAGCTTGAGGACGACAAGAACGGAGACGTGCGCGCGGACCGCTGGTTTGATCGCGATGGGGCCGAGAAGTATTACATTCGCGAGAGTTGTTTCAAGACAGGTCCCGATTCGATGACCATCCTCTTATGGTGGGAGGATGAGAAACAACTCCTCGACATCGAAGAAGAAGACGAGCGCCGCGCGAGTCGGCGTTCTGATTACGGTGAGGAATATTGAGGCCGCAGACTTCTATCACGACGCTACTGGCCCTCCCACGAACCTGATGTCAACAGGAGCGCGGGGCTTTCATCGAGCCATGGAAGCCGTTTCCACTTCGATCTTCCGGATATGAAATGTCAGACAGAGCCGGGAAAGGGAGCAATTGAAACCCTCATGCCTATTCCATAGCTACAGGGGAACCCCCAAGTGTCTATAAAGGGAGTAAGCGAGCTTTGTGACAGGCA
>JANXPR010000241.1 GCA_025357215.1 Acidobacteriaceae bacterium
TGAGGACCAGGGCGTTCGCGGCGACCAGTTGCGTGGCACCATCCAGAACGACATCTTGAAGGAGTGCGTCGCGCGCGGCACGTACATCTACCCGCCGCGGCCCTCGATGCGACTCGTCGTCGACACCTTCTCCTACTGCAACAAGGAGATGCCCAACTGGAACACCATCTCGATCTCGGGCTACCACATCCGTGAGGCCGGCTCGACGGCCGTCCAGGAGATTGCCTTCACGCTCGCCAACGGCATTGCCTACGTGGAGGCCGCCCTGGCGGCGGGACTCGCACTCGATGACTTCGCGCCGCGGCTGAGCTTCTTCTTCAACGCTCACAACAATCTCTTCGAAGAGATTGCCAAGTACCGCGCGGCCCGGCGGATGTGGGCGAACATCATGCGCGACCGCTTTGGCGCCTCGGATCCGAAGTCGATGATGCTGCGCTTTCACACCCAGACCGCCGGGTCCACGCTCACGGCGCAGCAGCCGCAAAACAATATCGTCCGGACGGCGTTGCAGGCCATGGCCGCCGTGCTGGGAGGAACACAGTCTCTGCATACCAACTCGTTTGACGAAGCCCTCGGCTTGCCCACGGAAGATTCCGCGCGCATAGCGCTGCGTACGCAGCAGATCGTCGGACACGAAACCGGTGTCGCCAACACCATCGATCCGCTGGCCGGTTCTTATTACATCGAATCGCTGACCAACGAAATCGAGCATCGCGCGCAAGCCTACATCGATAAAGTTGACGCCGTGGGCGGCACGCTCAAGGCCATCGAAAAGGGATACATCCAGCAGGAAATCCAGAACGCTGCGTATGAATGCCAGCAAGCGGTGGACCGCCTGGAGCAAGTTGTCGTCGGCGTGAACCGATTCCAAAGCGAAGGCGACAAGTCGCCAACGATCCAACGCATCGACGAAGCCCTGGAACGCAAACAAGTCGAACGCCTTCGCGCGCTGCGAGTCCGTCGCGACAAAGCTGCCTGGGAGTCCGCTCTGAAAGCCGTGGAAGACGCCGCCCGCTCCGGCTCGAACCTAATGCCGCCGATGATCCACGCCGTGGAAAGCTATTGCACGGTGGGTGAAATTTCGGATGCCCTGCGCCGGGTGTTTGGGGAGTATCAGGAGACGGTTGTGATTTAGCTAGACTGTATCTCACGTGTTGCCTGTGCGGTTCCCACGTCTGCGTCCGCTGCGGTGAAATTTCGGCCCGCACCGCCCCAGACTGCCAAAAACTGTCACCCGCAAGTCCATGAACCTTCGTGAATCAGCCCTGATTGACAATTTGTGTCACCCGGCACACAATCGCCTAACAGACGTTTTTCCTTGCGATCCTGGCTTGTTCGCCTGGCCACTTCCGGAAAGCGCTCCTTGAGTTAAATCTTCATTTCAGGAATCGGAACGGGATTCTATGTCGCAAAGGCTTGGCGATCTTCTGGTCAAAGAGAGGATCATCACCTCGGAGCAACTCGACAAAGCACTCAAAGCGCAGCGCGACGCCGGACCTAACCAGCGTCTTGGCTCCACGCTGGTGATGCTCGGTTTTGTCAGCGACGAAGAGGTCACAAATTTTCTTTCACGCCAATACGGCGTACCTGCCATTAATCTTCAGTATTTTGAAATTGATCCCTCCGTCGTCAAGTTGATTCCGGAAGAGACCGCCAAGCGTTACCAGATTCTGCCGCTAAGCCGCGTGGGCGCATCGCTGACCATTGCCATGGTCGATCCCACCAACGTGTTTGCCATGGACGACATCAAGTTCATGACCGGCTTCAACATTGAGCCGGTGGTGGCGTCTGAGTCCGCGATCATGGAAGCCATTGATAAGGCTTACGGCGGGAACCGCAGTGAAGCCAACGTTGACCAGTTGCTGGCGTCCATGGGCGATAGCGAAACCGATATTGAGTTACAAGCAGAGGAAGCGGAATCC
>JANXPR010000270.1 GCA_025357215.1 Acidobacteriaceae bacterium
GGGCTGCGCGTCACCGACGCTGAGACGCGGGACTTCGCCGTGATGGTGCTAGCTGGGCACATGAACAAAAAGCTCGTTGCATCCCTTTCCACCGTCGGCCAGTCCGCGGTGGGCATGTGCGGCGGAGACGGCATGGCGTTCCGCGCGCGGAAGAAAGCTCCGAACGGGCACGATTTGGGATTTGTTGGAGAAATCTCCGCGGCCGATCCGCGCTGGATCCATGCGATCTGGCAGCAAAGCTGCGTGCCGGTAATTTCCAGCGTAGCGCTGGGCGTCGACGGCCAGTATTACAACGTGAACGCCGACCAGATGGCCTCGGCGTGCGCCGTGGCGTGCGAAGCAGACGCGCTCATCTTTCTTACGGACGTTGCGGGAGTGAAAGATGCGGACGGGCTGGTGATTCGGTGGCTGGACCTGAACCAAGCAGCGGAGTTGACGGAGAAAGCGGTCATCTTCGGCGGCATGCTGCCGAAACTCGACGCCTGCAAGAACGCGTTGCTGCATGGCGTGAATCGCGTACGGCTGCTGCCGGCGGCGGAAGTGGAAATGCTGCCTGATTTTTACTTCGCCAAAATTGATTCCGGGACGGAGGTGCTGGTCGCGTGAACCTGGAGCAAGTGAAAAAACTCGAAGACAAAGTCCTGCTGGCAACGTATGAACGCTATCCGGTATTGCTGCGCAAGGGGCGCGGCGTTTATGTTTACGACCACAAAGGCCGCAAGTATCTAGACTTCTTGAGCGGGATCGGTGTGAACGCGCTGGGGTATGCGCACCCGGCGCTGACCAAGGTGATTGCGCGGCAGGCAAAGCTGCTGGTGCATACGTCGAATCTTTTTTATACGGACTATCAAGGCAAGTTGGCGGCGGCGCTGGTCAAGATTTCCGGCATGGACCGCGTGTTCTTTACCAACAGCGGCACAGAAGCATGGGAAGGCGCGCTAAAGCTGGCACGGGCGTACGCGAAAGAGCACAAACAGGAAGGCCAGGAACCGAAGTGGCGGATTCTGGCGCTGGAACATGCGTTCCACGGACGTACGTTCGGGTCGATGGCTACGACGCACAAAGAAAAGTACCGTCAGCCGTTTGAGCCGGTGGTGCCGGGCGTAGAGTTCGTCAAATTCAACGACTTGGCCGACCTGGAAAAGAAATTTGATTCCACCGTCTGCGCCATTGGCTTTGAGTTTGTGCAGGGCGAAGGTGGCGTTCGTCCGGTGAGCAAGGAATTTGCGGCGAAAGCGCGCGAGTTGGCAACCAAGCACAACGCACTGCTGATCGCCGACGAAATTCAAAGCGGCATTGGACGCACAGGCAAATGGTTTGCGTACCAGCATTACGGAATCCAGCCGGACCTGGTCACGGTCGCCAAGCCGATTGCCGGCGGGCTTCCGCTAGGCGCGCTGCTGGCCTCGGAGAAAGTCGCGGGCTGCATACATCCGGGCATGCATGGCACAACCTTTGGGGGAGGGCCATTGGCCTGCGCCGTTGCGCTGGAGCTGTTGAAAACCATGGACCAGCAGAAGCTGCTGAAGCATATCCAGAAGACAGGTAGTTATCTGGCAGAGAAACTGAACGACCTGAAGAAAGAACACTCATCGATCCGCGAAGTGCGCGCCATGGGGTTGATGGCCGGCGTGGAACTAGAATCCGCCGATCTGGCGAAAAAAGTTTTCAAGAAGATGTTGGACCACGGCGTGATTGTGAATCGCACGGACGAAACGGTGATCCGCATGTTGCCGCCGTTCATCGTAAAGAAACAGCACGTGGACCAGGTAGTGAAACTGCTCGGTCAGATACTGAGCAAGAACACCGTGGAGTTTGCGGCCACGGCCCAACGGAGGCACAAATGATGTCAGCCAGAATCCCAGAATTGACCGCGTTCACTGCGCCGGTGGAACAGCCGGTTGCGAACCGCGATCTGGTGTCCGCGCGCGACTTTTCCCCGGAAGAAACCCAGGCGTTGTACCAGGTGACGCACATCATCAAGCACCGTCCGGCGGATTTTCGCGGCGCTCTGGCCGGCAAGCAACTTGTGCTCTTCTTTGAAAAAGCCTCGCTGCGCACCAGGCTGACGTTTGAATCAGGCATGGCCAGCCTGGGCGGCACTTCCCTTTTCGTTGATCAGACACAGTCACGCCTGGGACTACGCGAACCGGTGAAAGACATTGCGCGCAACGTGGAACGCTGGGTCCACGGCGTGGTACTGCGCACATATGAGCACTCCACGATTACAGAGATGGCGGACAACGCCGGCATTCCGGTGATCAACGCGCTGAGTGACCTGGAACATCCGTGCCAGGCGTACGCGGACTTTTTTACGCTGCAGGAAAAGTTTGGCGACCTGCGGCAGGTGCACACGGCTTACGTGGGCGACGGCAACAACGTGGCACACTCGCTGATGCTGGTAGCGGCCGCTCTGGGGACCAGCATTGCCGTGGCCACGCCAGAAGGATACGAACCGGACGCGGAGATTGTTGCGACAGCGAAGAAGATTGCGCGCACCACGGGCTCGATCATCGACATCACCAACGATCCGAAGCGCGCCGTGACCGGAGCGAACGCCATCTATACCGACGTTTGGGCCAGCATGGGGCAGGAAGCCGAAGCCGAGGAACGCAAAAAGATTTTCGCTCCTTATCAGGTGAACAACGAACTGTTTTCCCTGGCGGCGCCGGAAGCGTTCTTTATGCATTGCCTGCCCGCGCATCGCGGAGAAGAAGTGACCGCGGACGTGATGGATTCGCCGTGTTCAATCGTTTTCGATCAGGCGGAAAATCGCATGCACGTGCAGAAAGCCATATTATTAATGTTGCTGGGCAGCGGTATGAGCCGGCCGATCAGGAGCAATCATGCGTGAGAGAGTAGTTCTGGCATATTCCGGAGGGCTGGACACCTCCATCATTATTCCCTGGCTGAAGGAAAACTACAACTGCGACGTGATTGCCATGATCGCCGACGTGGGCCAGGGCGACGACATTGACGCCGTAATCGAAAAGGCACACAAGACGGGCGCGGCGAAAGTGATTGTCGAAGACCTGCGCGAAGAGTTCCTGAATGACTACGTGTTCCCGGCCGTCCGCGCAGGCGCGGTGTACGAACACAAATACTTGCTGGGCACATCACTGGCACGTCCGGTGATCGCGAAACATCAAGTGGAAGTGGCGCTGCGCGAGAACGCTACCGCGCTGGCGCACGGTTGCACCGGCAAAGGCAACGACCAGGTCCGCTTTGAACATGCGTTCCAGGCTCTGGCGCCGGAATTGAAAATAATCGCCCCATGGCGCGAGTGGACGCTGAAGTCCCGCGAAGATTGCCTGGACTACGCCGAGGCGCGCGGCATTTCCGTGACGGCGAGCAGAACCAAGATCCACAGCCGCGACAAGAACCTGTGGCACTTGAGCCATGAAGGCGGCGAACTGGAAGATCCGGCCAACGCACCGCTGGAAAGCACATGGCAGATGAGCAAGTCTCCGCAGGACGCTCCAGACCGCGAAGAGACGGTGACGATCGGCTTTGAAGCAGGGACGCCTGTGTCAGTGAACGGACAGAAGCTGGGACCGGTGTCATTGGTGGAACTGCTGAACGAAATTGGCGGACGCAACGCGATCGGCCGCGTTGATCTGGTGGAAAACCGTTTTGTCGGCATTAAGTCGCGCGGCTGCTATGAAACGCCGGGCGGGACGCTGGTGCTGACGGCGCATCGCGAACTTGAAGCCCTGTGCCTGGAGCGCGAGCTTACGCATTACAAACAGCAAATTGCCTTGAAATACGCTGAGCTGGTCTACTTCGGCCTATGGTTCACGCCGCTACGCGAAGCGCTGGATGCATTCGTCGCGGAGACGCAGAAAGCCATCACCGGCACTGTGACGCTCAAGCTCTATAAAGGCAACGTGATCATAGCGAGCCGCGAATCGGAAAACTCGCTCTACCGGACGGACCTGTCTTCGTTCACCATGGGCGAGAGCTACGACCAGAAAGATGCGGAAGGATTCATACGCATTCTGGGACTGCCGGCGCGGTCACTGGCACAGCTGCAAAAAGAATCCAAGCAGAAACAACAGAAACAGGTGACCACCAAGTGAAAATGTGGTCGGGCAGGTTCCGGCAACCGCTTGATCCCCGGTTTGAAGAGTGGCAACGGTCATTCCCTTTTGACCAGAAGCTACTGCGCTTTGAACTGGCGGCCAGCCGTGCGCACGCGAAAGCCCTGGCGGCCGCGGGCGTACTCAGTGATGACGAGTTGAAGCAGGTCGTCGGAGCGTTGATCGCGATTGGCAAAGATTTTGCCGACGCGAATCCGCAGGACGACGAAGCTGAAGACGTCCACCATTTTGTGGAAAAGCAACTGGTTGCTCGGACCGGCGAAGTAGGCAAGAAGCTACACAGCGGCCGCAGCCGCAATGAGCAGATCGCAACCGACCTGCGGTTGTTCGTCCGCGAAAGCATTGATGAATTGCGGGCGGCGATCAGGGAATTTCTTGAAGTACTGGTCGCGCGGGCGGAAGAAAGCAAGTCCGCCGTGATGCCGGCTTACACGCACTTGCAGCGCGCTGAGCCCGTCTTAGTTGCGCATTGGCTGCTGGCGTACTTTGAAATGTTTCGTCGCGACGCTGAACGGCTGCTGGACTGCCGCAGGCGCGCAAATGAATGTCCGCTAGGCTCGGGCGCGATTGCCGGAGCGCCACTCACGCTGGATCGCAAGATTGCCAGTCGCGAATTGGGCTTTGACCGTCCCACGGCCAACAGCATGGACGCCACCAGCGACCGCGACTTCATTCTGGAGTTCGTCAACACGGTCTCGATTCTGGGCGTGCATCTGAGCCGCTGGGCCGAAGAGCTGATTCTGTTCGCCACGCAGGAATACCGATTCATCCGTTTGCCAGAAGCATATTCCACGGGCAGCAGTGCGATGCCGCAGAAACAAAATCCGGATGCGCTGGAGTTGATTCGCGGCAAGGCGGGGCGGATCATCGGCAGCCAAGTGGCGTTGCTGACCATCGTCAAAGGTCTCCCGCTGGCTTACAACAAGGACATGCAGGAAACGCAAGAACCGCTGTTTGACGCCGCAGCAACTTCGAGCATGTGCGTGGAGATTGCCACGGGATTCATGAAGCTGGTTGAGTTCGACCACGCGCGGATGAAGCAAGCTTGCGAAAGCGGATTCATGGACGCGCTGGCCGCGGCCACGTATCTGGTCCACCGGGGCGTGCCGTTCCGTCAGGCACATGAAGTTGTGGCCGGAGCCGTGCAGAAATGCGTGGAGAAGGGCTGCGAACTGAGCGGGCTTTCTTTGAGTGAGCTGCGAGAGTTCTCTGCGGCATTCGGACCGGATATTTACCAGCATTTAAAGATTGAAGCCGTGCTGGCATGCCATGATGTGGCCGGTGGCACCGCTCCGCGACAAGTGGAACGCGCTTTACGCGCCGCTCGCGAACAGCTGGCGGCCATGCAGGAGGCCCATGCTGCACACGCGTAACGCGGTCCTGCCGGACGTGGAACACATCCACGCCATCATCCGCTCATATTCCGGAAATGGCACGCTGCTGCCACGCCCCATGGCGGAACTGCGGGAAAATGTCCGCGATTTTGTGGTGGCGGAAGTGGATGGCCAGATTGTAGGTTGCGGCGCGCTCCATCTTTACGGCATGCATCTGGCGGAGATTCGATCCATCGCCGTGACACCCGATGCGAAAGGCCTGGGCGCAGGACGCAAACTAGTGGAAGCCCTGATGCGCGAAGCCGAACGGCACGGAGTTACTTGCGTGTGCTTGTTCACGCGCGTACCGGAATTTTTCGCACACATGGGATTCGGACTGGCAAAACGCGACGATCTTCCGGACAAGATATACAAAGACTGTGTGCACTGTCCGGCGTTCAACGCCTGCGACGAAATTGCCATGTATCGCGGCGAGATTCCCAAAGACAGCGGCGTACGCGACTTGCAGATCCCCAAGCCGCTGGTTAAGCTGACGGTGTGAGCATAAATCCGCCGCAGGGATTTCTCTTCTCTTCCTATACCGCAGGCATCAAGGCCAGCGGCAAACCTGATTTGGCTTTCGTACACGTCCCAGAGGGCGCGTCCGCAGCCGCCATGTTTACCCGCAATCAGGTGGTAGCGGCGCCGGTGATTGTGGGCCGCGAGAACATGCGGGCTTCCGGTGGACAGATGAATGCCGTCATCATTAATTCCGGCAACGCCAACTGCGCTACCGGCAAACCGGGACTCAAAGCCGCACAACAAGTCTGCGCCGACCTGGCGCGAAAACTCAAAATCAAACCAACGGCGGTGTTCCCTTCTTCCACGGGAATCA
>JANXPR010000280.1 GCA_025357215.1 Acidobacteriaceae bacterium
CGAGTGCCACCACCTCCACCCGCGACTCTGCAGCCGATCTGGTCAATGCTACAAAACGGCGCTCAGCTGCGGTGAAGACCCTTACGATCCATGACGAGCGCATGGAGGACCAAAAGCGCCTGGCCGGAACGTATGAAAAGTGGATCGATGTGGTCACTGCAAGGCAACGTACGGCAATTCATAGAGCGTTGTCAGGAACCGCTGTGCTTGTAGCTATCTTATTGATCGGGATCTTCTTTGATAGTTGGCTCAAACGAATTCTCAGTAAACTCAGAGTAGATCCCCGCCAGGCTGAAACTCTCCGCGCGGTGGTCAGCACCGGGTTGGAAATCGTTGCGTTGGGTTTGGTCCTCCTGGTGATTTTCGGTCCTCCAAACCAATTGGGGACCATCCTGGGCCTGGCCGGCGCCGGCCTTACGGTGGCGTTGAAAGATTTCATCGTTAGCTTTCTTGGCTGGTTCGTTCTCATGGGAAGAAATGGGATCCGCCTGGGCGATTGGGTGGAAATTAACGGGGTAACCGGAGAAGTGGTCGAGCTAGGAGTGTTCCACACCGTATTGATGGAAACCGGCGACTGGACCGACTCGGATCATCCGACCGGGCGACGGGTAACCTTCACCAACAGTTTTGCCGTCGAGGGGCACTACTTCAATTTTTCCACTTCGGGCCAGTGGCTTTGGGACGAGTTGATACTGGTCCTGGCCTCCAGCCAGGATCCATACCCGATCGTTGAAGCCCTTCAAAAGACTGTACTCGATGCCACCGCCGAAGGCGCGGGTGAAGCTGAAAAAGAATGGCAGCATGCCGCGCGTTCCCGCAACACGCGCACGCTCTCGGCCGCCCCGGCGATCAACGTAAAGCCCGTCAGTGGCGGCGTTGAAATCGCCGTTCGCTACGTTACTCGCGCCAACGAGCGTTATCAATTACGTTCCAAGTTATATCAGGCAGCCATGGATTTAATAAGCAAGAAGGGACCGCAAGGGGCTACGTCTATTACCGAAAAGCCATATCCAAAACCTGCCTGAGAGGGACTTTGATCGAGGTCCATCCGCAGAGCCCTGCAGGTCCTTCCGGCGGAGTGACTGTTAGGCAAATGGAGTGACCCTGGCCCCATTCCTAGGCGCTCTTGGTTTGGTCGCGCGATTCGAAGCACATCCAAGAACCGAATCACCGGACTGAGCGCTTCAATGTTCCGTGTCTGGCCCGAACCCATTGGCCCGCTTCCAGAGCCTGGCGATAATAAGCTTCGGGATCCTCATTGCGACCGCGGGCCAAGTGGCGACCAGTTACGAAGTATGGTGCGTGGATTACTAGTCAGCGAATTCCGTGGCCGGAACAACTCCGAGTGGACCGTCATTCAACCGAACCAGCCTATTCAATTTCCCAGAAGCCGACTTCCGGACCGGAATAATTTCCGTAATACCCGTCATCCGTCCGGAACGAAGAACTATCGGGGCTGGTTCCTCAAAGGCGCCGGCTCACGTGGTAGCAACATGGTTGACTCTCTCACGGGAGCCGGCGATCCGAGCGCCTATGCGAACGCGTCGGGCTGACTCTTGCCGGTCGTGATCAGCTTACGCAAGTTCACGTTTATCAACGTTCCCCATGCGTTTGAACAGTTACCGTAGCATTCAAACCTGGGCACCAGGCCCTCGTGCGTAAAACAGACTTCCGTTTTGCCCTCTTTTTCAGAGATCTCAAAGACAATATCGGTGTCGTTCCACTCACCCTTGTCTTTTGCAAAGCTCAGCTCGCTGTCTAACACATGCCAGACCACTTTCTTGCCGGGAACCAGCGCCGTGACCTTTTGCTTGGAACGGTGCACATCTTTATACCGGTAGTTAAACTCAGCGCCGAGCCTGTCAGTGTCACCCTCGATCTTTCCTGACCACCACTCACGGACGTTGTTGATGGCCTGGAAAACTTCTTCGGGAGTCTGGTCCACCGAAATGGTGGTAGTGAAATTGTGATTGTTCATGACTTGTTCTTCTGTCCTTTCCGTTGCAGCCTATACGTGACAAGGCGATCAAAACCCTTACCTGAGGGGCATTTACTTCGGCAAACACCACGCGTCTTTGATTTTGCAAAAGCGTTCCAGCATTCCTTCGTATTCCCGGGTAATAGCGTCCCTTTCTGTTACGCCTCGGAACTGGACCATGTATCCATGAGGGCCATGCAGTATGAGAAACGGATACGGCGTATCCGGCCAGCGCCCATGCTCGCTGAAGTAACGCAACTGCTCGGGCGTTGGCGTCGCAGCGCCGAGATCGTCATTGGATACGTTCGGGGCGTAGTGCATCACATGAGGAACGTTAGCCGTAGCTACGTTCTCCATTTGATCCGGATTTACGTAGGTCCTGAGGATTGGAGACAACATGTACGACACACCGGCTCGTTCCGGCGCCTTGTAATAGTGTGTCCGGTAACGGTCCTGGATGATCCGCTTGAGTTCTTCAGGTGGAGTCCCCTTAGCCTGCATTTCAGCAGCATCAAAGAAAACCCGCAACTGGGCCCGGGCGCCGGCTTCATCAAAGGAAACCGGGTAGAGAATGTCATCTCGGTATGCCTTCAGTGGCCATGTCCCCCGGAACGTGTCGTCACCGGTTCGAGCAACCAGGGCATGGAATCCGTTTGTACCCGTGCGGGCGGCTTCAAAGCCTTTGTCGGGATTCAAGACATATACGGTCGCTTTGTCCCGTAAATGTGGTGGAAGGGCGCTGAGCGCCAGCTGAATTTCCAAATCTCGGGGCAAGGGCGCTAGCTTATTTGTGCCCCTGGCGGTCTCGTTGTTTTGTGCGCTCACTGTGAGCGAGAACAGCAGAGCCAGGACTACTGAAATTGTCTGGACCTTTCTCATTTTTGAACTCCCTTGGTATCAAGTGCCTGTCGAAGTTTTGTGGTCCCCGTTGCCGTCCTCGACTTGCCCCGGTGACCATGCGTTATATTTACCGCAGGGTGAAGAAAGAGTGGGAGTGACAACTGTGACGGGATTCCGATGGACTCGTTAGTCACTGCTGCTGCACGTGCGCTCGCAGCAGGTGATCCTCTAGGGGCATTGAAGCGAGTCGCTTTGCGCGATGATCCGCCGGCACTCGCGCTTCGCGGCATCGCCATGGCGCAGCTCGGCGATTACGCGCGGGCGAAGGAATTGTTGCGCAGCGCTGCTCGGGCCTTTGGTCCAAAAGAGGCCGTGGCCCGCGGAAGGTGTATCGTGGCCGAGGCCGAGATCGCGCTGGCCTCGCGCGACCTCAGCTTCCCTGCCAAGACGCTCGACGCTGCGCGGGTGATGCTCGAACGGCATGGTGACCGTTTGAATGCGGCGCATGCGCGCTATATTGAGATTCGGCGACTGCTCCTGATCGGGCGCCTCGACGGGGCAGAGATCAAGCTCGCTGACCTCGATCCAAGTCTCTTCCCGCCGGCGTGGAGGGCAGCCCACGAACTTGTGCTTGCTAGCATCGCCATGCGGCGCCTCCGGACCAAAGAGGCACGTGGTGCCCTGGCAAGAGCCCAGCACGCCGCTCGCGAAGCACGTATCCCCGCACTGACGGCGGAGGTAGAAAGCGCATCTCGAATTCTGAATACTCCGGCTGGGCGCCTTATTTCGCGTGGCAAGGAGCGACTCGTTTTGCTCCGGGACGTCGAAGCGTTGCTGGCGTCGAACGCACTCGTAGTGGATGCATGCCGCAACTCCGTGCGTTGCTCACGCACGATCGTTTCCCTGGCAACACGCCCGGTCTTGTTTGCGCTGGTACGTACGCTAAGCGAAGCGTGGCCCGGAGACGTGCCCCGGGACGTACTCTTGGCGCGCGCCTTCGAGGCAAGGTTCGTGGATGAATCTCATCGCGTGCGCTTGCGCGTCGAAATTGCCCGTCTTCGCAGGGTGATTCGGCAGCTAGCCGGGATCAACGCGACAAAACGGGGATTTGCACTCATTCCGCGCCGGGGACGTGAAGTCGTCGTGCTGGCCCGGCCAATGGAAGAACAACATGCGGATGTGCTCGCGTTTCTCGCGGACGGTGAGTCGTGGTCTAGTTCGGCCCTGGCGCTTACGCTTGGCGCCAGCCAACGCACGGTGCAGCGCGCACTCGACTCCCTTGCTTCTGAAGGCAAGGTGCAGTCGTTTGGTCGCGCGCGCGCTCGTCGTTGGATCACCACGCCCGTGCCAGGATTCGCGACGATTTTGTTACTCCCCGCTCCGCTGCCGGGCGACTAGGATGGGTGCATGAACCGATCAAACGCAGAAATCATTCGTGAATATGGTCCTTTTCCAGACTGCAAACACGTACATGGAGTCACCTATGACGGTCAGCACGTCTGGTTTGCAGCCGGAGACACGCTGAATGCTTTCGATCCTAGAAGCGGCAAAACGGTGCGCTCGATTGATGTCGCCGCGCACGCGGGAACGGCATTCGACGGCGAGCACTTCTTTCAGATTGCCGAGGACCGCATCCAGAAGATTGATCCAAAGACTGGCCGTGTGCTCGCCACCATTCCCGCGCCCGGCGCTGGCGGTGACTCGGGGCTGGCGTGGGCCGAAGGAACGCTCTGGGTCGGGCAGTACCGGAATCGGAAGATCCATCAAATCGATCCCAATACAGGCGCTATCCTTCGCACCATCGAGTCCAACCGCTTCGTAACCGGGGTCACCTGGGTGGAGGGAGAGCTCTGGCACGGGACCTGGGTAAGGTGATGACAGCGATTTGAGGCGAATCGATCCTCGAACTGGAGAGGTTCTTGAGAGTGTCGAGATGCCACGCGGGGCGGGCATTTCCGGGCTTGAGTCCGATGGTCACGATCAGTTCTTCTGTGGTGGAGGAAAGAGCGGGAAAATCAGGGCGGTTCGGCGGCCGCGGCGAAGCGCCACGAAGCGGCAGCGGCGTTGACGGCCCGGCAGGCTCATGAAGGAGTTAGGCGAAGTGAGCTCCAGGCCACGCCTTCCACGGCATTCGGATCTTTTTTTGAGCGTATCGTCGGCTACACGGAAGTTATCCAGAAACAGGCTTCGAGACCATCAGCCCTAGACTGAGTGACCATACTGATTGAGGCTCCGGGAGGCCGCCGGTATGACCACATCGGAAGACCTCAGAAAGCTGTGTTCTGCCCATACGATGGATACTGAATCACAGATCCTAGGACGCCAAATTCAAGACCTTGCTCCCGGTTGGGCTAGAACTCTCACCGAGAATCTAGGTAAGAACCCAAACGTG
>JANXPR010000293.1 GCA_025357215.1 Acidobacteriaceae bacterium
GAGAATCCATGCCAGAGCTTCCTGACCATCATCACGATGCACATGAACATAATGTTTACGAGCAAGATGAGCCCACTGTCCAACACCATCACCATTGCGGCAACCTGTTTGGTTGCGGCGACGAACAAGGCACCGGAGTGCTGCGTGAAGACCTCAAAGACGCCGCGTTGACCAAGCGTTCAGCCGATCGCCTGCTGCATATGGACGAAATGGACCAGGAAATCCTGGATGGTTATCTGAATGCTCGCGGCCGCGCGCGCCGCAAACTTCTGCGCGCCAGCAGCTTCATGGCCATGCTGGCCGCAGTGGGGCCATGGTTTGGTAAATTGGCATATGCGGACGAGCCCAAGGATTTTAGCGGCAGTGCCGTCACCGAACCGCCGGAGCAAGCCAAAGGTAAAGACGCCGCCACGCACAATCACCAGCACGCCGCCAAGCATGACGACAGCAAAGTCCACGTGGTTGAATCGAACAAGGAGACGGTCCACCTGGGCGTGTTCGACGCGAACCTGCCGCCGGTCATCAAGATCGATTCTGGCGATTCGGTCAGCTTTCCCAACACCTGGTCACATTTCATGAATGAGATGCAGCCTGGAGTCCCAGTGGACCGGTTGGCGGAGCTGCGCAAAAGCAATCCGGGGAGAGGGCCGCACTCCATTATTGGTCCGGTTTATGTGAACAACGCCGAGCCCGGTGACGTGCTGGAAATCCGCTATAAAAAATTCAAGCCGTTTCCCTGGGGCGCGGTCTTCAACAATCCTGGCGCGATTGGCACCGGCCTGCTGGCCGCCGATTTTCCCCAAGGACAGATCAAGTATCTTGATCTGGATTTGAAAGCCATGAAAGCGCAGTTTCTTCCTGGAATCCAAGTGCCGTTGCGGCCATTCCAGGGGACGCTGGGCGTGGCGCCGCCGGACGGATACTATCCGCCGATCAGTCCCGGCGTGACCAGCTCCGTGCCTCCCGGGCCGCACGGGGCAACGTGGACCTGAGTGAAATGGGCGAAGGTTGCACCATGTTCATCCCAGTGTGGAAGCCGGGCGCTCTGATCTTTACCGGCGATTCGCACGCCGTACAGGGTGATGGCGAAATTTCGCTTACCGCGCTGGAAACGCGCATGCAAGAAATGCAAATTCAGGTTATTTTGCACAAACAGAAAAACTTTGCCTGGCCGATTGCCGAAACTCCAACCCACTGGATCGCCCTTGGCCTGGACAAAGACTTAAACGTGGCCATGCAAATGGCGGCGCGCAACGCCATCAAGTTCCTTTCCACCCGTGCCAGCATGACGGACATGGATGCCTACGGACTGTGCAGCATTGCCGGCAGCTTCCGCGTGACTCAAGTGGTGGACATTGTGAAGGGCGTCCACGCCATGATTCCCAAGAGCTTGTTCTCGCCGGAACTAAGGAGCAAGATCAGCGTAGTGTAGGAGTCAAGGTATTAAGCTGATCCTCGTTAGTGGGTTAGTCAAAACTGACCCACTAACGGCCCCCGCGGTGAGATAATCACAAGAGTGAAAACCAAAGCACTCATAAGCCAAGCATTCATAAGGAAGGCAGGGGCCGTGGTCCTTGCGCTTTCCACCGCGGTGCTGTGCAGCGACAAAGGCTTCAATCCGCCGCCGGCCACGCACGCCAAGACCTACATTGCGCATGAGACACATGAAGATGAAGGCGTCTCCATTGCCATTGATCCGTATGACACAGTGGAAAAGGCCGCGATCTTCAAGCTCAAGTACAAAGACTATGGCTTTCTACCCATCCGCTTGATTATTTCCAACGATGGCGACAAGCCGCTGATGCTGGACAACCTGAAAGTTTTGCTCATTACCGAGCGGCGCGACAAGATAGAACCGGCGACACAGGACGATATTTTCCGCAGAGTGGCCCGTCCGGAAAAAGTGGCGAGCAAGCCTAAGATCCAACTGCCGATTCCACTGCCGCGCGACAACAAGCCTATTAAGACTGAAGTCCGGGAAGAAGTGGCTACCGCGCAGTTTGTCACGGTCCCGGTAACGGCGCATTCTTCACACAACGGATTCCTGTTTTTTGATGTCGGCGGCATCATTGATCCGGAAAGCGGTGCGCATCTGTCGATTTCCGGGATCCGCGCGGGGCGTCAGGAATTGTTTTACTTTGACATCCCGCTGGACAAGTATCTGAACGCCGGCAGCAAATAAAGAGCGGCTGCGCGGTTCGGTGCGGCCAGGCCTCGCCTGTCATCTTTAACTCGTGCGGCAGTACCTTTCGTGCGGGCGGAATCATTCCTATGGGCAAAATCATTGAATTTCCCCCAGCTGTGCGCGCGAAATATGAGCCGGTGATCGGCCTGGAAGTCCACGTTCAGCTGCTGACGCAAACCAAGATTTTTTGCGGATGTTCCACGCAATTCGGGTCAAAGCCCAACAGCAACGTGTGTCCGGTTTGCCTGGGGATGCCCGGCGCGCTGCCGGTGTTGAACAAGAAAGCCGTGGAGTTTGCGGTGCTGGCTTCACAGGCCATCCATTGCCAGGTGCGCGAAACTTCAATCTTTGCGCGAAAAAATTATTTCTACCCTGACCTGCCCAAGGGCTATCAGATTTCGCAATTCGATAAACCGCTGGCCGAACATGGCTGGATCGATATTCCCGCGGCAGGCGGCGGAACGAAGCGAATCGGCATCACGCGGCTGCACATTGAAGAAGACGCGGGCAAGAGCATTCATGACGGGTTTGCCGATTCCGACGCGTACACTTCTATCGACCTGAACCGAACCGGCGTACCGCTGACGGAAATTGTGAGCGAACCGGACATGCGGTCGCCCGACGAGGCGTTTGAATACCTGACGCGGCTGAAAGAGATCATCCTTTATACCGGCGTAAGCGATTGCAACATGGAAGAAGGCTCGTTGCGGTGCGATGCCAACGTGAGTATTCGTCCCGTGGGACAAGAGAAGCTTGGGACGAAAGCGGAAATCAAGAACGTGAATTCTTTCCGGTATGTCCGCGAAGCGCTGGAATACGAGATCGCGCGCCAAATTGAACTGGTGGAAAGCGGCGAAAAGATTACCCAGGAGACGCGGCTTTACAATCCCACGGAAGGCCGCACGTACAGCATGCGGTCAAAAGAAGAAGCGCACGACTACCGCTATTTCCCGGAACCCGACCTGCAGCCGCTGGTGGTGGACGCGCGCTGGCAAGCGGAGATCCGCAAGACGTTGCCAGAACTGCCGGAAGCCCGCCGCTCGCGCATGGTGGGCGATTACGGCATCACGGAGTATGACGCGCAAGTGCTGACCTCGTCGCGCACGCTCGCCGATCAGTTCGAGGAAGCGGCCAAGGCTTCTAAGAACGCCAAGCGCGTAGCCAATCTTGTCCAAGGTGAATTGATGGGACGATTGAAAGCCGCCAATCTTACGATTGAAGACTCGCCTATCACCATGAAGGGCGTGGCGTTTTCCGCGGACTTGGTGGAAGACGGCACGATCTCCAGCAAGATCCTGAAAGACCTCTACGACAAAGCGTTTGCCGGCGACGAAGACTTTCCGGCGGTCTACGAACGCGAGAAACCGCAGCAACTGACTGACACCGGCGCGATTGAAAAGATGATTGCTGAAATCATCGCCGCCAATCCCAAACAGGTGGAACAATATCGCGCGGGCAAGACAACAATGATCGGATTCTTCGTCGGCCAAGTGATGAAAGCGTCCAAGGGCCAAGCAAAGCCGGAACTGGTGAATGAGTTGCTAAAGAAGCACCTAGCATCTGGCAGCTAGCACCTAGCCAAATCGTCTACGGTTTTCGCTCGGATCCGACCTTTCGAGTTAGGGCGACCAGCATGCGTTTCATTTCCGCTCCAAACAGCAAGTTGCCTAGCCAAAA
>JANXPR010000328.1 GCA_025357215.1 Acidobacteriaceae bacterium
AGCGGCAAGGCCCTGGCCAAGGTCATGGAATATTCCGGTGAGGCCATCGAACAGCTCAGTGTTGATGAGCGCGCCACCATGACGAATATGGCCGCCGAAATCGGCGGGTTCACCGGCATCGTCGCACCCGACCGCAAGACCGTGGACTTCTTGATGGAACGCCGCGGCATGTCGCGCGCGGAAGCCGAGAAGTTTGGCGAAGGACTGTTCAGCGATCCTGACGCGCAGTACGCCCACGTGATCGAACTTAATGCCGAAGACATTACGCCGATGGTCGCCACACCGGGCGATCCCGGTAACGGCAAGTACATCCGCGATCTGAACACGCCAGTGCCGGTGGAAATCGCTTATGGCGGCACCTGTACAGCCGGAAAAAACGCCGACATGGATATGTACGCCCAGGTGCTTTCAGACGCGTTGAAGCAAGGCAAACACGTATCCGATTCCTGCAAGTTTTACATTCAGTTTGGCTCGCAAGAGACTCGTGAATATTGCCTTCGCAAAGGCTACCTGGACGTCTTCCAGAAGGCTGGAGCCATCGTCATCGAGCCTAGCTGTGGCGCCTGCATCAATGCCGGACCGGGTGTCTCCACGCGGCCTGACCAGATTGTGATCAGCGCGCAGAACCGCAACTTCCCCGGACGCAGTGGTCCCGGACAGATGTATCTGGCTAGCCCGTACACCGTGGCTGCAAGCGCGGTAGCCGGACACATTGTGGAATATGAACCGCAGCGGGAGTTGGTGGGAGCCAGCAGCTAGCAATTAGCAACTGGCAATTAGCCGAAGCAGATTCCTCGCCAAAAATCCGGCTCGGAATGACAATTTCAGATTTGACTTGTTCCTGGCTGCGGTTCTGGTCACAGGGCCAATTGCCAATTGCAGTTGCCAGATGCTCGTCTCCGCAGAAATCAGCTATTCCCGTGAGCCTGGTCACACCGGTTTTGTGCCCGGGATCACAGGTTAACGAGTTGCTAATTGCCAATTCGCGAATTGCTGGCTAAAATCTTTGTTTACCAATCTGTCCTATTCACCTAACGGAGAACACGACCCTTATGGCATATGTGATTGCAGAGCCCTGCATAGGAACCAAAGATGCGGCGTGCGTGGACGCATGCCCCGTGGATTGCATCCACCCCAAGAAGGACGAACCGCAGTTCGAAGGTTCGGATATGCTGTTCATCGATCCGGTGGAATGCATTGACTGCGGCGCTTGCGTGCCGGTTTGTCCCGTGTCGGCGATTTTCGCCCTGGACGATCTGCCGGAAAAATGGAAAGCCTACACGGAAAAGAACGCCAAGTATTTCGGGCGGTAACGGGTCAACAAGCTTACGAAGACGCGCAGCCGCTTGAGCTGCGCGTTTTTCTTTCCCCGCGTTTTTATTTCTCCCCCTGGTTTTCTTGATGACGCTTCCGTTGACGAAGCCTGTATCCTTGTCTATGAATGCCCAAGCAGTCTGAAGCTCTGATCCTGCGCACGTATCCGTTCCATGAAGCGGACCTGCTGGTCACGCTGTTCACGCGCGCGGAAGGCAAGATCAGGGGTGTGGCCAAGTCGGCCAAACGGTCCAAGCGGCGTTTTGGCGGCGCGCTGGAGCCGCTTACTTACGTTACGGTCCATTGGGAAGACAGGGAAAAACAAGAACTGGCCCGCCTGGACTCCTGCGACATTATTGCCTCGCCCTTGACCACGGAAGTGAGCTATCCGCGGCTGGTCGCTCTGAGCTACGTGGCGGAAGTCATTGACCAACTTTTGCCGGACCGCGAACCCAGTGACGACATTTTCCGGTTGGCGATTGCGGTGGTGAAGCAATTGCGTAGTGATTCAGTCTGGATGCCGCTGACCTACTTCGACCTTTGGATCGTCCGGCTGATCGGTTTGCTGCCTGACCTTACACAGTGTTCGGCGTGCGGAGAAGTGCTGAATGGCCACCGCGCATATTTCCATCCGCTGGCGGACGGCTTGCTGTGTGCCCGTGACAAGCGTCTGGCCAGCATTGAGATTTCCGCGGATTCCCGCACTCTTGCCGCAGAAATGTTTCGCTCACCGGTAGATAGCTTTACCGCGGCGCAGTGGCCCCGGCAGCGCGGCGCCGACCTGAGAATATTTTTGTCGCAACGGATTGAACACCATATTGAGCGCAAATTGGTGACCGGGGCGATGTTGGAAAGACTGGACTGAAGGCAGCAACTAGCAATTGGCAACTAGCAATTAGCCAAAGCGCTGATGCAAAGTTTGGGTACTATCAAGCAACATGGAGCTGTCATTCCGAGCCGCCTTCAGCGAGGAATCTGCTTTTACTCTGTGCCAATTGCCAATTGCTATTTGCTAATTGCTGAAATCAAAATGGAAAACAACGCCAACACAGATCTCACCTGTTCCGAAACCGGCCGCCGCTTCAACACCGCTAAGGACGCGCGCGCCAGCGAGGAACGCTTCCGCTTTGTCCAGGCAGAGTGCGATGCCGGCCGTTTCCCCGATCTGAGCAAAGGTGATGTGATCTACGTGGAAACCGAACTTTATCTCGGCCACGGCGTGGATGACTGGCGCGGCGGCTTGATTGAAGTGATTGACTTCAACATGCAGGTAAGCGGAGGGAAACCCAGGCCTTACGCTTGCGTCCTGATGCAGACCCATTCCTGGCACAACTGGCAGATGCTGGCGGCAAAGCAGAAAGAACTGCGCGCGGAGTGCGGCAAGCGCTGGGCCCATGCCATCCCTGACCATCGCCCGGAATTCAATAAGTGGTGGTGAGCGGCTTACGCATCTTCCACCACCACGCGCTGTACAACACCAATTGCACAAACGACACAATAATGATGGCGATGGCGAATCCGGCGGCAAAGTGCGGAACGCGGTGGTGGATCGCGTACCGGTAAGACGCAAACGCCAAAGAGCAGCTAAGAGAAACGGCGGTCATCGTGAGCAAGATTCGCCGTCGTGTCTGGTCTGGCATTTGCATTTCCGCGGGCAACGGCTGCGCCGATGCGTGCTGGATCCATCGTCCTAACCAGATCGCGATTGCCGCCATCCCCAAGATGCCGCTGGAATGTTGCAACACGTTGTACAACGGACGCTGCCACGGCGTTCCATTCAGCACAATCGTCTGGAGCACAGGATAGTGCAGCACCATCCAACCGGCTTCGTGGGTAAATGAGTCCCACAGCAGGTGTGTGAGGGTGCCGACGACGAGTGATACCAGAATCAGCAGCAGTCGGGAAACTGGAGTAAAAGGGAACGGCCCGGCCAAGGCCATCAGTTTGCGCGCTTGGCTTTCCGGCAACAAACTGATGATGGGTTTCTTGAGCATCCGGTGGAAAAGCCACAACAATGCCAGTCCAGCGGGCAGGCTGAACAGAAAAGTGCCGGGCAGGGAGTGGCTGGCTTCGGCGTCCGGTGCGAAATAGATGAAGTAATGGAAGTCCGGGGCCATGCTGCCGATCACCAACGCAGAAAGGAACAGCTTTTTGCGCAACGGCAGAACAGCGGCAGGATGGGCCAAAGTGAAGGGCAAGATTGAGTATAACGCAGGCGCGCGCCGAGGGAGCGCGGCGGATTTTCTGATAAATTAAGTACTTCAGACAATGTCCAAAGTAAACGTGCCCACCTATCAGGAACTTATACTCCGGCTCCAGAGTTTCTGGGCGGACCAGGGATGCGTCCTGCAGCAACCCTATGACACCGAAGTTGGCGCCGGAACCATGTCGCCGGAAACGTTTCTGCGCGCGCTCGGTCCCAAACCGTACCGGGTGGCGTACGTCCAGCCTTCACGCCGACCCGCCGACGGCCGTTACGGCGACAATCCCAACCGCCTTTATAAGCACATGCAGATGCAGGTGATCCTGAAGCCACCGCCGGACGACGTCCAGGAACTCTATCTGCAATCGCTGGGCGCGCTGGGCATTGACCTGCGCAAGCATGACATCAAGTTTGAAGAAGACAACTGGGAGTCGCCAACTCTGGGCGCCTGGGGCGTGGGCTGGCAAGTAATGCTCGACGGCTTGGAGATTACGCAGTTCACATACTTCCAACAGTGCGGCGGCATTGATCTTGATCCCATATGCGCTGAGCTAACGTATGGCCTGGAACGCATTACGGCGTTCTTGCAGGACGTAAACAGCATTTATGACATTGTCTGGGCGCGCGATCCGAAGTCCGGCGTGCCGGTAACGTATCGGGAAGTGCGTTATCAGGATGAACTGCAGCTTTCGGTCTACAACTTTGAAACCGCTGACGTGGAGAAAGCCTGGAAACATCTGGAAATGTACGAAGGAGAATGCCAGACGCGCATCGATGGTTTCAACAAGTTGATTGCCGACAAGAATGCGTCCAAGGCCGACATTGCGCGCTATCCACTGCTGGCGACCTACGAGCTGTGCCTGAAGTGCTCGCATCTGTTCAACATCCTGGACGCGCGTGGAGCCATCTCAGTGACGGAACGCGTGGGCGTGATTGCCCGCATCCGGCAGTTGGCCGTGGGCGTTGCCAAGGCTTACTTACACCAGCAAGAAGTCGAGAGTGGAATGTGGCTTAAGAAGGAGACCTCCAATGCCTGACTTCCTTCTTGAGATCGGGTGCGAAGAGATACCCGCGCGGATGATGGATGCTGCCTGCAAGGAGCTGGTGCAGCGCATTCTCGGCCTGCTGAACAAGGAATCATTGCTGCCGCAGAACACACAACCTGCGTACCACAGCGATATGCCGCAGGTCCTCTTTCGTCCTTATGCCACGCCCCGCCGGCTGGCCCTGATGGTGCCGGGCATCGCCGCGTCCCAGTCGGATACCATCGAGCAACTGATTGGGCCCTCAAGCAAAGTGGCTTTCAAAGATGGCCAGCCCACGCCCGCAGCTCACGCTTTCGCCAAGAAAGCCGGCGTAGACGTTGGCAAACTCGAGAAAGTTAGCACGCCCAAGGGCGAATATCTTGCCGCCACGGTCACCAACAAGGGCCGTCCGGCTGGCGAAGTATTGTCTGAACTCTTGCCGAAAGAAATTGCCGGACTCTACTGGGCAAAAAGTATGTACTGGCGTGCCGGGAAACCGGAGCGCTTTGTCCGGCCTATCCGCTGGATCGTTGCGCTGCTGGATGGCCAGGTTATTCCCTTGGAAATTGCGGGGATACAGTCCGGCACGCAATCGCGCGGACACCGCATTCTTGGACCTAAGAATGTTTCCATCGGCTCGCCCACCCAGTATGTTGAGGCGCTGCGCAACGCCCATGTGATGGCCAGTTCGAGTGAACGTGCAGATCGCATCCGCAAAACACTGGACGCCGTTACGCGCACAGTCGCCGGAGCGCGCTGGCGCGAAGACGCGGCTTTGTTGAGCACGGTAATCAACCTTACGGAATGGCCGTCGGCGATTCTGGGCAATTTTGATCCGCAGTTCCTTACCCTGCCGGAAGAAGTGTTGGTCACGGTGATGCGCGACCATCAGAAATACTTTGCCGTGGAAATCGCGGCTGTGGAAGGCGAGGCTGGCAAGCTTGCGCCGCACTTTCTGGCGGTGCTGAATACCGAAAGCGATTCTGATGGAACCATCCGCCATGGCAACGAACGCGTGTTGCGCGCGCGCTTCAATGACGCACGTTTCTTCTGGGATACCGACCAGAAGACTCCGCTCGCCAATCGCGTGGACATGCTCAAGGCCGTTACGTTCCAGAAAGACTTAGGCAGCTACCACGCCAAAGCCGAGCGCACCGGCAAGCTGGTGGAAGGACTCTGTGCGGCGTTGGGCAAGGCTGGACTGAAAGTTGATTCGTCGGCTGCGCAACAGGCAGCCAAGTTGGCCAAGACTGATCTGACGGCCGAGTTGGTAAAAGAATTCACCGAGCTGCAAGGCGTTGTCGGCGGACTGTATGCCAAAGCCCAGGGCCTGCCGCAGGCTGTGGCTGATGCCATTTACGACCAATACAAGCCCGCGTCGATGGAAGACTCGGTTCCGCGGACTCTCGAAGGCGCGGTGCTGTCCATCGCCGATAAAGCCGATTCCGTTGCCGGCATGTTTGCTCTCGGATTGATTCCTTCCGGATCGAAAGATCCGTTTGCGTTGCGCCGCCAAGCCAACGGAATCGTGAAGACCATCGCTGAACATAAACTGTCGTTGAATTTGGCCAAGCTCATGGCAGACGCCCGCGATCTCTACAAAGGCAGCGAAGCCGAGAAAAAATTCACGCTCAGCGGCGACGCCTATCTGCAACCGCTCACCGGATTCTTCCGCGAGCGCCTGGAATTCTATTTACGCGACGCGCTCGGACTGGCCTATGACGTGGTCAATGCCACGCTGGCCGCTGACGCGAATGACGTGGTTGACGCCGTGGCGCGCGCACAGGCTGTGGCTAAAGTGCGTCCGTCGGCGGATTTCGAATCCATTTCCACGGCGTTCAAACGCATGAAGAACATTCTGCGCCAGGCCGAGGAAAGCAAAAAGACCATCGCCTCACCGTTCAGTCCCGCGGTCTTGCAGGAAGAAGCGGAGCGCAAGCTCGCGGCGGCTATCGGACCCGTGGCCGAATCCGTGAACAAGCTGCGCGCGGCGCGACAGTACGATCCGGCGCTGATCGAGATATCCAAGCTTCGCCCGGCGATCGACGCATTCTTTGACAAAGTGATGGTGATGGTGGACGACGAGTCCCTGCGCGCCAACCGCCTGGGACTGCTGCAAACTCTGGTCAACGAATTTTCCGGCATCGCGGATTTCTCGGAGATTGTTACAGAGAAGAAGTAGCCGTCGGGCGGAGCAGATTCCTCCTTGTCGTTCGATCATGTTCATTGATTCTGGCTCCGCCACACTGGCGCGGAGCAGATCCCTCGGGTCCTGCTCCTGAGCTGAAGAAAACGCTCAGTCGCTTGACGGACCTCTCGGGATGACAGTTGGTTGATTGTTTTAGGGCTCTCCAAAGTCTGGCTTGCAATAGCGAATAAAATACGATACTGTAGTCCGTGCACCCATTTTGGGGGCCGGGGATACGTGTGGGCGTTTGCCATCGGCAAGGATCGTTTAGGTTTGGGCTTGGGCTTGGACGGCCCAAGCTCCGCCCAAGCTCCGTCCAAGGGCCGTCCAAGGTCGGCGCAAGGGCTGATTTGAGGAAGTCGTTTGTTTGCAACAAAACCAACAAAATTGGCGGGTGGGAAGAGAAATCGCCGGAATCGCGCGTGATCTGGTGATCGCCGTGATCGGAAAGGCGAAAGGCACCTACCGCAGAGAGCGCGGAGGTCGCAAAGGAAAGCAGAGTTGTCCTAAGACCAGGCCAGCTCGATATGAACCTTTGCCAGACAGTCTGGAGAGAACTTCCTGATACGGCATGGTGATCCGATGCACCACTCGGGATCTTTCCGCTCTTCTTCTTCAAGACTCAGGGGCGGTCAAGACTCAGGGCCGGTCAAGACTCGGGCTCGGTCAAGACTCGGGCTCGGTCAGGATGACAGGGATACGCATAGTGGTAGGGCCAATGTGCGCCCCGTCACAGTCCTGAACATGCCTCAGACGGTAGAGTGGAACATCTGGCCCAATCGGTTTAAGATTGTCGGGTTCGACTCGGGCCATTTGCACTCATTGTCGTTGTTCAAGCAACCGTTGTTCTAGCAACAGTTGTTCACGCAACCGTTTGCAGAAATCCAGATATTGGAGAACAGGTCCTATATGAGCACCAGCACTATTTCCCGCCTGCGTTCAAAGTCTGCCCACAAGAACCACAAGAAAGCCACTGCGCGTCCTAAACTGGTCCCAAAGCCCGCGTCCAAGACGAAGAAAGACGTCCAGTACGTTTACTTCTTCGGCGCCGGCAAAGCTGACGGTCACGGCAAAATGAAAGACCAGCTTGGCGGCAAAGGCGCCGGCCTGGCGGAAATGACCAACGCCGCGCTACCGGTCCCGCCGGGATTTACGATCCAAACGGAAGCCTGCCGCGAATTCATGCGCACCGGGAAGACTTCCAGTGGCGTGAGCCAGCAGACGCTGTCCGCGTTGGCGCGCCTGGAAAAACTGCAAGGGCAGAAGCTGGGCACTGGAGACAATCCGCTGCTGGTAAGCGTGCGGTCAGGCGCAAAGTTTTCCATGCCGGGCATGATGGATACCATCCTGAACCTGGGCCTGAACGATGAAAGCGTTCAGGCGCTGGCTCGCAAGTCGAGCAACGAGCGTTTTGCGTATGACTCCTATCGCCGCCTGATTCAGATGTTCGGCAGCGTGGTGCTGGAGATCCCTAAGTCCGCATTTGAAGAAGTATTTGACGCAGAAAAGAAGAAGCGTGGCGCCAAGCTGGATACCGACCTTACCGCCAACGACCTCAAG
This sequence comes from Acidobacteriaceae bacterium, assembly GCA_025357215.1. GTDB lineage: Bacteria > Acidobacteriota > Terriglobia > Terriglobales > Acidobacteriaceae > Angelobacter. The sequence continues at coordinate 8,291 of JANXPR010000328.1, forward strand.
CAGGTGATTGTCGATTACAAGCAGGTCGTCCGCAAGCATACCGGCAAGGACTTTCCGCAGCAGCCGCTCGAGCAGCTGACCATGTCTCGCGATGCGGTGTTCCGCTCGTGGAACAACGATCGCGCCAAGGTCTATCGCCGCATCAACAATATTTCTGACGATCTGGGCACCGCCGTCAACGTGCAGTGCATGGTATACGGCAACCTGGGAGAGACCAGCGGCACGGGCGTAGGATTTACGCGCAATCCGGCCACCGGAGCGAAGGAGTTTTACGGCGAGTTTCTGATGAACGCGCAGGGCGAGGACGTGGTTGCCGGCATTCGCACGCCGGTCCACATCAGCGAACTGCACAAGCTGATGCCGGGCGTTTACAACCAGCTGCGCGATATTACGTCACGGCTGGAAAAGCACTATCGTGACGTGCAGGATTTTGAGTTCACCATCCAGGAAGGCAAGCTGTACATGTTGCAGACGCGCAACGGCAAACGAACCGGACGCGCCGCCGTGCGCATCGCCATCGACATGGTGAATGAAAAGCTGATCAAGCCGGAAGAAGCCATTTTTCGCGTCGATCCTAACCAGCTCTATGACTACCTGATGCCTAACCTGGACGACAAAGGCGGCGACGTAACGGTGCTCACCACCGGATTGCCGGCATCACCCGGAGCGGCCGTCGGCCAGATCGTTTTCACCGCCAATGACGCCGTGAAGATGGCCGGCACTGCAACGGACAAAAAGCCCGTGGTGTTGGTGCGCGGCGAAACCACGCCGGAAGACATCCACGGCATGGAAGTGGCCGCGGGCATTCTTACCGCTCGCGGCGGCATGACCAGCCACGCGGCGGTGGTTACGCGCGGCATGGGCAAGTGCTGCATTGTGGGCGCCGGAGAAATTGAAGTCGATGAGAAGAAGAAAGAAATGCGCGTCGGCGACCTGGTTCTTAAAGAAGGCGACTGGATTTCGCTCGACGGCACCACGGGCCGCGTAATTAAAGGGCGTTTGAATACCGTGCCGGCGTCGCCGGACGATCCTGACCTGAAGAAGCTGATGGGCTGGGCCGAACCGTTTCGCAAGATCGGCGTTCGCGCCAATGCGGACATCCCGCGTGACGCTGTAACCGCGCGCGCTTTCGGCGCCGAAGGCATTGGACTGTGCCGTACGGAGCACATGTTCTTTGCGGAAGACCGCATTCCGCACATGCGCGCCATGATCATGGCCGACACTCTGGAAGAACGCAAAGCCGAACTGGCCAAACTGCTGCCTATGCAGCGCGCGGATTTTGAAGGCTTGTTCCGCGCCATGGACGGCCTGCCGGTCACCATCCGCTTACTCGACCCGCCGCTGCACGAATTCCTGCCCAAGCGGGAAGAGTTGATGGTGGAGATCGGCAAGCTCGAAATTACTGATCCGCAATCAGCCCGGCTGAAGGAAGCGCGAGAAATTCTGCGTCGCGTGGAAGAACTGCATGAGTTCAATCCCATGCTCGGCCTGCGCGGATGCCGCCTGGGCATCACGTTCCCTGAGATTTCAGAAATGCAATCGCGGGCAATCTTTGAAGCAGCCGTGAACGTGGCGAAAGAAGGAAAGAAGCCGATGGCGGAAGTGATGGTGCCGCTTACCGTGACGATCAAAGAAATGGCCAACCAGGCGGCCATCATCCGTCAGACAGCCGAACAGGTGTTCAAAGAGAAAGGCGCCAAGGTCCACTATCACGTTGGAACCATGATCGAACTGCCGCGCGCATGCATCGTCGCCGACGAAATCGCCGTGGAAGCCGAGTTTTTCAGTTTTGGCACCAACGACCTTACGCAGACGACCTACGGATTCTCGCGTGACGATATCGGCACATTTCTGCCGGCTTATGTCGAACGCGGCATCTTGAAGAACGATCCGTTTGCCAGCATCGACCAGAAAGGCGTGGGTGCATTGATGGAAATGGGCGTGAAGAAAGGCCGGAAGACGCGTCCGAACATTGAACTTGGAATTTGCGGAGAACATGGCGGTGATCCGGCTTCAGTGGAATATTGCCACAAGATCGGTCTTACCTATGTCTCTTGCTCGCCTTACCGCGTACTAACCGCGCGGCTAGCGGCGGCGCAGGCTGGCGCCGCTGACAAGTTGAAGGTGGAAGGCGGAAGGACAAAATAATAATAAGGCGGCTCTTGGCTCTTGGCCGTTGGCTTGTGGATCTTTCACTCACGAATCTTTCACTCACGAATCTTTTACTCACGAATCTTTCACAGGATCGGAGGCCAACGGCTAGCAGTCAACGAATCCAAGCGAAGTACCAAGAGCCAAATACCAAGAGCCGTCTTTGTCTTACTGCACCCTTTGCAAGCGATCAATCAGTTTTTGTGCCAGATTGTCGTCGGATTCTGACCAAAGCACACGTCCACTGATCCCGCAGTTTTTTTCCACGGCGTTGGTAAAGTCCACTAGCTTTTGGACATTGGCCTTGATGCGTTTCTCCACGGATTCGGTGAAATCGACTTCTTCATAG
>JANXPR010000329.1 GCA_025357215.1 Acidobacteriaceae bacterium
CGCTTAGCGAGTTGCTCCGCCATGTAAACCGAGCGGTGCTGGCCGCCGGTGCACCCGAAAGAAACCATCAGGTTGTTGAAGCCGCGGCGCTGATAATCGCTTACGCTGGCTTCTACAAGCGACTGCGCGCTGGCCAGAAAATCGGCTGCGCTTTCCTGCGCTTGAAGATATTCGATCACCGCCGTGTCTTTACCGGTAAGGGCCTTGAATTTTTCTTCGCGGCCAGGATTCGGAACGCTACGCACGTCGAAAACAAATCCGCCGCCGTTGCCGCTTTCGTCCCTGGGAGGACCGCCCTGGTGAAACGAGAAACTGTAGATCCGCACAGCGAGATTCTTTTGCGGTGCAGTGGACGCCGCTTTCTGCGAGACCGCTGTGGAAGGTTGCTTACCAGCCGACTCCTTACTCCCGACTAGGATAACCAGTTCCCGCAACTTCTCTGACACCACCATGCTCTTGAACGTCCCCAGCAGAGTGGGTAGCGCGACGGGTAACTCCACGTTGTCCAGTAACCAGCTCAGGTTCGTCAGTGCGTACGGAACCGATTGCAGGAAGTGCGGCTTACGTTCATAGAATCCGCGGAATCCATAAGCGCCCAGGGCCTGCATGATGCGCGCATACACGAACGCATAGTAATGATGCAGGAAGGCTTCGGCTGTGATGTCGACAAAACGGCCAAGTTGTTCGACGTAGTGGTCGAGCAACTGCTGGCGCAGCGCCGTGGGAAGATCGGCCTTGGCATCATAGAGCAGCGAAGCAATGTCGTAATGCAAAGCGCCTTTGCGTCCGCCCTGGTAGTCAAGGAAATAGGGCTTGTCGCCTACCATCATCACGTTGCGCGATTGGAAATCACGGTAGAGGAAATAATCGCGCGGGGCAGTCAGTAGAAAACGCGTCAACCGGCCGAAATCGTCTTCCAACTGCTGCTCGTTGAAAGCAACGCCGGAAAGCTTGAGGAAGTAGTACTTGAAATAATTCAGGTCCCAGGCGATGGACTGGCGGTCAAAACTGCCGCGCGGATAGCAGACTTTGTAGTTGAGGTCGCGCCCGGCTTCCACCTGAAACCGTGGCAGAATCTCCACGACCTTGCGATACGCTTCAACCACCGCTGGTGCGATGACATCTCCCTGCCGCCCCTTGCCGAGCAACTCAAACAACGTGGTGTCGCCCAGGTCCTCTTCCAGATACGCGCCTTGGCTTAGGTCTTCAGCATAGATCTGCGGCACGGGTAGGCCGTAACGGTGGAAGTGCCGCGAGAATTCCAGAAATGCCACATTCTCTTCACGCACTTCGTAAAGGATGCCCACAGCTCCGTCAGTATCGTTGGCCAGCCGCACTATCGTCCGCCCGGACGCGCCCAGCTGGCCCTGCAACGACTGCACGTGAGTCGCCGGCGAGCCAAAGCGTTGCGCAAAGAGCTTTTTGAGGACGTCCATTGAGATCAAAATTCCTGACTTTTTCGGCAGCTACGTTCAACCTCTACCAATATCGATATTAACAACCTTCACCGATGCTCGATGGAAGTGATGTCGCCGCTTTCCAAAATTTTTTTCGCGGAGCCCTGCCGGGCTACGGCGATCATGGCTTGGCCCAGTTGCTCCGTCGTCGTAATCGACCGCGGAAATGCCCAGCGCAAGACCGGCATCAGCGGCCTTACTACGGCATACAAGGTTCGGTACGCAGCCGTCCTCGACCGGATTCCGTGCAACGGAATGATGAAGCCCGGACGGAACATATACGCAGCTTGGAACGGCATGCGTAGCAAAGCGTTTTCGGTTTTGCCTTTGACGCGTGCCCACATCATCCGTCCGCGCTCTGAACTGTCTGTTCCGGCGCCGGAAACGAAGATGAATGTGATGCCCGGGTTAAGGCGCAGTAACGCTTCGGCCGCCGCAATCGTGATCCCGTGGGTTACGCGGGTGTAGTCCTCTTCTTTCATGCCGGCCGCCGAAACACCCAGACAGAAGAAGCACGCGTCAAAACCGGTCAACTCGGTTTCAATCGATTCGTAGTGCCACAGGTCAGTGTGCACGATTTCGCGCAGCTTAGGGTTCACAACTCCGCTGGCAGTTCGTCCAACTGTCTGGACGAGCTCGATATCGGGATCGAGCAGGCATTCGCGCAGAACGCCTTGACCTACCATGCCCGTTGCGCCGAAAAGAAGGACCTTCATTATTTTGTCGTGATTACTTTCCGTTTTGTTGAATTTAATATTTCAGGCTTATTGAATTTACGATTTCATGTCCTGAAGATCAGGCCATGACCGCAACCATCTTGAGCGCGTGCAGCCCCAGTGCCGAATCGCCGGAGATGGTCGCGAATTTCTCTGCTTCCGTCGCATCGATCCCTTTAGTGTCGATCTCTCTAGTAAAGAACCCCATAGTAAAGATGCGCCAGGCCACCGAGTCCGGCAAGGTGACCGTAGTGGTGGCCGGGCCGTGTCCGGTCGCGAGAAGTTTCCAGTCTTGTTCCTGCCGCACGATTGTCCACGATCCGTGCGCTTCGCCGGTAACGGAAATCTGCACGGTGGCGCCGACCGGCGCGGCAACCAAGCGGTAATGATAAGGAAGAGCTTGCATGAAGGTATCGAGCACGGGATAGTAAAGCTCGCGAGCGTTGATGCTAGGCTCGGCGTTCTCCTTGCCGGTGGCCATGCGAATCTGCTGCTGGTGATGCCAGCGTTCGGTCAGCTCACGCGCCAGATGAAACCAAACCGGCGACTCGCTCTCGCCCGCCCAGGCGACGGAAAACGGGGCACGGGCGTAGAGGTCCAACGTAGCGAGGAATTCGATCACCTGTTGCGACGTTCGCTCGATCGATTCAATTAAGACTTGGGGGCTGAGACGCCGCGCCGCCTTCACCCAGTCGGCGTTCATCTGATTGAGGAAGCCGAGCAGTTTTTCGTAACTGCTAACGTCGCCGGGATTTTCGCTGAAATAGCCGTCGCGCCACATCGAAAGCGCGCGCGCGTTGCCATCAAGCAGATGAGCGGCAACGTCTTTTACCGTCCAGAGGCGGGTAGCAGGGCGTGCCCAATCTTCTGGCGACAAACTTTTCAGTAAGTGAAAAAGCGCGCGCTCCACTTCGGCATACTGCGGACGGACGTCGCGAAAGAACTGGGCATCAGGCATGGCAGATTCACATCACGTTGGGCGCGGCGATGCCCATCAAATCCAGGCATTGCATCAGGACGCGGCGGACCACCGCTGCGGTCACCAGCAGGAAACGTTTCCTGGCCTCGTCGGTTTCCGTGAGGATGTGGTGCCGGTGATAGAAGTTGTTGAACTGTTGCGCGAGCTGGAACGCGTACTTTGCGGCATAAGCGGGCTCGGTGGTGGCGATGCACTGGCGGACGATGTGCGAGAGCTGTCCGGCACGCAGCCAGATTTCCCACAACTCGGGGTCTTCATTCAGGAACCGCAGGTCGGTTTCGCCTGACAAGATTTCTTCCGCGCTCAAGCCAGCTTTGCGAAAAATATTTGTCGCGCGGACAATGGCGTACTGCGCATAAGGCCCGGTTTCACCTTCAAAACTCAGCGCGTCTTTCAGATCAAACGCGATCACAGTTCCCTTGGTGAACTTGAGCATGAAGTAACGCAAAGCGCCGATCGCGATCTGCGTGGCGGTATCGCGGCGCTCGGATTCCGGCATTTCCGGATGGCGCGAGTCCACTTCTTTTTGCGCGGCGCCGATGAGCGAGTCGAGCAGATCGTCCGCCTTTACGCCGAAGCCTTTACGGCCTGATACCTCTATATAGGAACGTTTCTGGTCTTCTTCTGAAACGTTATAGCCCAGGTCCATGGCGCAGCGCGGCGTAAGCGCGACCATCTCATACGAGAAATGATGGTAGTTTTCCGCCTGCTCGGTGTAACCCAAGCCGCGGATGGCTTCAATCACATTGTTCTGCGGATCGGCCTGGCGCGAATCAATCACGTTGTAGATGGCGCGCACTCCGCCAAAGTGCGGATGGTCGGCGTCACCGGACTCGGCGGAAATCCAGACCTGGTGCCCGTCAGGATAAAGATAGAACTTGCGGTAGCCGAAGTCCTTGCCCAGCAGTCCAAACTTCCAGAGGTGATAGGCAATATCTTTGCCGACGTAAGTCACCGTGTTGTTGGAGCGGACGATGACTTTGGCGTCTTCGTCGGGACCGGCGGGAACCTCTTCTGTTACTTCCGCAGGCTTGGTCCCCGCGCGCTTCATCACCCAACATCCCTTATTCTTGCCTTCGGTTTCAAAATACAGCACGCCTTTCTGCTTCATCTGCTCAAACGCCAGGTCCCAGAAATGCAGATGGAGAATCTCACTCTCCTGCGGCAGAAAATCGTACTGAATGTCCAGGCGCTGCATGGTTTCCAGATGCCGCCGGATGACTGCCGTGGCAATCAACTTGCCCATGGCGGCGGCTTCGTTGCCGCCCTGCTCAATGTCATGCAGGGTCTGAAGGCGGAGCTTCAGGTTGTCTTTACTTTCTTCGTACCACTGCGAGACGCGCGCGTAGAGGTCCCAGCAGTAGTAGTCAAACGGCTGCGCAGCCGTTGAATTCATAATCAGCTCTTCAATAAAGCTTTTGTCCTTTTTCTCCAGATAAAGGACGCCCACCACCACGTCCGCCACCTGGACGCCGGTGTTGTCGATGTAGTTTTGGATGTCCACGTGCGCCCCGGAGCTGCGCAGCAGGCGGACGAAGGTGTCGCCAAGAATCGAGTTGCGCAAATGGCCGATGTGCGCAGCCTTGTTGGGATTAATGCTGGTGTGCTCGACCAGGATCTTCTCAGCTTTCGCCGGTGCGGCTTTCATGGCGGAAGGCTTGAGCAACATCCGAGCGGCGGCTGCACGATCAACGCGCGCGTTGATATATCCTGCGCCCGCGACTTCGAACTTTTCAAAGCCTGGGACCGCTCCCAACCCGGCTACGATTTCTTCCGCAATCTTGCGTGGCGGCTTGCGCAGTTTCTTGGCCAGCTCAAAGCTGAGTGGCAGAGCGAACTCGCCCAGGCCAACGTTGGGTGGCTGGTCTACCACCAGACGGTCCAGGTCAAGCTCATACTGCCGCTTGATAAATTCGCGGACGTGCCGGGAAAGCTGCTGCTCAAGTTCCAGATACAAAATGTTGACCTTTAGATTGGTGTGCCGATCAGTATCTCAAGACGCGTAAGTTGCTGATAGAAAGCAGATTATAGCAAAGCAATGCGGCCTCGCCGTGTTTGACGCCATCAAGAAGCTGACCCTATGATGGAAGTTTAGGCCTTCATGCGAATCGCTTACCTAGAATGCTTCTCCGGAATCAGTGGCGACATGTTTCTTGGCGCGCTGGTTGACGCCGGAGTTCCGCGCGAGGTGTTCATCAGGACGGTCGCCGCGTTGGGCGTGGATGCAAGGCTGGAAATTTCCCGGGTGGACCGCAGCGGTATCAGCGCGACCAAAGTTGACGTGATCGCCGCCGGAGAGAAGGAATTGCCGCGCGAAGAGTTCTGGGAACAACAATCGGCGGGTGCGTCCGAACAAAACCGCGAACACAAGCACGAACATTCGCACGGCAACGAGCATCCGCATTCTCACGACCATGCTGGCGAGCACAGCCATTCCCACGAACATGTCGAAGAAACGAAGC
>JANXPR010000333.1 GCA_025357215.1 Acidobacteriaceae bacterium
GTTTCTTTCGCCAGAAAGTTTCTTGGCACGCAGGACGTGGTCGGGCTGCATCTTGGATTCGGAAAAGCTTCAGCCACCATCGTCGGCGTGATTGGCGACGTGAAGAAGCGTCCGGGCGTCAGCGCAAACGCTCCACTCTCCACGGAAGCGGTTTATTACGTGCCTTATACCCAGGTGGATAAACCGTCCCTGAAGATCATCCATGTATGGTTTGAACCAAGTTGGTTGGTGCGCACCCACGCACCCATCGCCGGTTTGCCGGAAGCCATGCAAGCAGCCATGACGCAGGTGGACCCCAAACTGCCCTTCGCCAGATTCCAATCGCTGAGCGACTTGCAGTCTGTTGCACTCTCCCAGCAACGCATTGAAGTTTTGCTGCTCACCGTGTTGGCCGGATTGGCCCTGCTGATTTCCGTGGTAGGAATCTTTGGACTGGTCTCCAACATGGTGGCGCAGCGTCGAAGGGAAATCGGGATCCGCATGGCGCTGGGCTGCACCCTAAAGCAGGCCATGGTTCATGTTGCCGGCTCAGGAATGGCTGCCGTGGTGGTCGGGCTGACCGCAGGCCTGCTGCTAGCCATGGTTGCTCTGCGCATACTAAAGAGCGAACTCTACGGAGTGAAGAACCTCGATCCGGTCACCTTGGCTATTGTCTCCTTGCTTATGTTGTTCGCAGCTCTGCTAGCCAGCTTCGCGCCTACGTTGCGCATCGCTCGGATTGACCCTGCATCAACGCTGCGCACCGAATGATTCTCTGTCAGCGGTAGTACCCCTGCTTGGCTTCTACCGCGACCTTGCCGGCTGATTTCACCGCCTCCGGCGCCAGCTTCACTTTGATCGCGCAGAACTTTCCTTTCGGCTTCTGCTCGGATGGCTTGTAGCCCAGACTGTATCGCATCCGCAGATCGTCAATCAGCCCGGCCAACTTTTCTTTCATCTTTTTGCCGGACGATTCAACCACCTGCCCGCCGGTAGCTTTAGCGTATTCGTAAACTTCGCCCGGAGGATGCAGCATTTGCCCTATCACTTTGGTGGCGCTACGGTTACTGGCCTCGCTAATGGACATATCGCTCTGCTGAAGCAGGCTGCATACCACCGTCCCTGACTGGAAAAGTTCGGTAAGAGTTTCCTGCTTGGTGTGGAGCGTGGCGTCGTTCATGCTGCGTCCGTAGCGGGCTTTAGTTTCGGCATCGGGAATATTCGGGACGTCGTCGGTCATCCAGATGATCACGCGCCGGTTTTGGGTCTTCGCGAGCTTCGATGCCGCCTGATAAATGCCTTCGTTGAAAAACGCCGCTTCGGGACTCTTCATCTTGCTGGCTTTTTCAATCGCCGCGGCAGTCAGCGCGCGGTCCCGCGTAAAGTCCTGGATCACTTCCGCCGACGCCGCATACGTCATCACCGCCACTTCGTCTTCTGGTTTCAGGTGCTGCAAAGCTTCCAGCGCGCCTTCCGCCAGCGACTTCAGCACCGGACGCACACTGTCAGTAAGGTCAAACAGCAATACTACTGAAAGCGGCAAACGGTCCTGGCTGAAAGAACTGATCTGCTGCGGCACTCCGTCTTCTGATATTTGAAAATCCTCCTGTTTCAGGGACTTCAGCGGTTGCCCGGTCTTCTTTTCGATGACTTGAGTATCGACGATCACTAGACGCACGCTCACGCGGAACACGTTTTCGCCCGACGAAGAACTTTGGGCCAGGGCGAGACGGCCAGCCGTACACGCCAGCAAAAATGTCAAGATACCAAGTCGTAAGATCATTGTTTTCTTGGGTAAATCGGCTAATCTTAAACAAACTGCTCACGTTTTATATTCGCGCAAAAAAAGCCACAATACAATCTTGCCTGTCATACTAGAACGCCCCTCTCCCGGAAAGGATGCACGAATGTTCAAAGCGCTCTTGAAACACGTTGATCCGTGGTCGCTAGTGGTGGTAATTCTCACCTTTGTATTGTTCCTGACTGCCCTGTTCATCAAGGGCCTTACGCATGACATGCTGCTGGAAGCCGGCGTATTTCTGGTGTCCATGAAGCTGATCATCATGAGCCACAAACAGGCCGCTCACACGGAAAACATGGAGCGCCGGTTGGATGAAATCCATTCTGCCGTGCTGGCTGACAATCCAGTACCGGGGGCGCGGCCCTAGCCGCCGGCGTAATCGTCCAAGTGCTACGTCCTTTCTTCGGGCGGCTTCAGGTGGCGGAACGCGCGCCACAGCAGAATGTCGTAGATAATCTTCAATCCACCGCCCAGAAACAGTGGCGCTGAAAACGCCAGACGCTGCATTAGAAACCCCGCAACGGACGACGCCGTGGCCCACGATAAATTCCGCGTCAAATTCGTAACGCCGCTGGCAAACGTGCGTTCGTTGGGCTGGACAACAGCCGCCACGTACGATTGTCGCGTTGGAACATCCATTTCCACCAGCGACTCGCGCAGCAGAAACAACACCACAGCCCAGCGAGCGGAAGGCACCAACGATGCGGCGATCAAGAAGATACTGGATGGCAAATGCGTGAACACCATGGTCTTTACCAGGCCGATCCGTTTCGCCAGCCACGCCGCGCCCAAATGCGAAAGCGCGTTGAGGATGTGGACGGCAAAGAACAGTACGGCCAGTTGGCCTTCGGCAATGCCGAAGCGCCGGAAGAACCAGTAGGCAACGAGTGCGTCGGTAAGAAAGCCGCCGCCAAAAGAGTCCAGGGCAAAGAGAGATGACAATCGAAACACAGTAGACTTGGTTTCCGCCGAAACGCCTTTCACGCCGAGCTGCGCTCCCGCCGAGCGTACAACTTCCACTTCTTGCGAAAGAAAAAGCGCGAGCACGCCGCCAAGAATGTTGAGTGCGGCGCAGCCCCAGAACATTGCATGGTACGCCGAGCCTAGGTCCGCGCCCCATATGCGTTGTGCCAAACGCGGTAGTCCGGCAGCCAGTGCGCCCAACGCTCCCCCGCCATCGAGCAGCACGCTGTACCAGGCCAGTCCCCATGTGCGCCGCTGGTCAGACATTAATCCCGGAAGCACGGCTTGCTCCAGAGCGAAGGCTGGACTTCGGTCTGTCCCCATGCCGTTGATCATCCCGACGAAAGCCAGCGCCACCAGGATCGGCGCAGCCGGATGAAAGATCAGTACCACCAAGCCCAGCGCGGTCAGCAATGAAAGAACAAAGAGAGTTCGGCGGCGGCCAAGACGGTCAGCCCAGAGAGTGACAAAGACGGTGCCGGTGGCGGCTCCGGCCAAGCCAGCGGCGATCACCAGCCCAATCGTGACGGAGGAGAATCCTTCGCGGAAAAGAAATACGCCCAGGACTACTCCCAGCAGTCCGATGCTGAAGGAGCGTACCCAGGCTGAGGCGTACAGCAGGGTCAAGTCGCGACGCGGTCCGGTCAGCATTTAGTAAGAGTACATCGTCACCGGGCCGCGCCGTATTGGCGGGTTTTAGTTTGGCTCTATTACCTGAAAATCCCTTACCTGGGATACATCGCGGCCAGATTTGCGAACAGCTCGCGTCCGAATTCAGCCTGATAAGCCTGAAACGCCGGCATTTCCTGTAGACGAAGCGTCAAATCGCCACCGGCAAATCTGTTTGCCCGAGCGCTGGTCTTGGCCGTTGGAACCTGCGCACGCAGCAACACGGTTTGGCGCAGCAGGCTGGCCGTGGTTTCGTCAAAACTGTGCGCAATCAGTACCGTGTTCTCATGGCCAAGTTCGAAGATGACCGGTCCTTCGCTAGTGTTTACTTTCACCGCCCACATTGGGGAGCATTTGGGCGTGGTGCACGCAGGCTGCCAGGGCTTTTCGTCCATTACCGTCACGCGTTTCGCCAGGGACTTCTTGTAGACATCAATGAACCTCTGCGCGGCTTCCGGTGTCTTCCAGCGCGAAATATAAAGTAAGGCAATGTCCGCCGTAGAGGTCGCGCCTTCTTTCGCGGCAACCTTTTTCACGGCAACATACGAACCGCCGGCCCAATCTGGCGTTACGGTATCGCGGTCATTTTCGGTGCCAAATTGCTGGGTCATAATGCGGACGTCGAGCTGACCAATGCTCCCCGTGTCGTAAGGCTCGTAATTTCCCGCGAGTATGACTTTCAGGTCCGGAATACTCACGATTGAAGCCTTCTCTTTAGCGAGATAAGCCTTGGGCTCCAGGACTTCATGAGTATTGGCTGGCGGATGAGCAAACGCGTCCGCGAATGCCATCTGCGTGCCGCCTTTCTTAAGCAGTTCAAGCTCAAAGACAAGGCCTTCGCGATACGGGAACATCGCCGACTCCTTGAACAAGAGCGGCGCGTTCTTGACGACAAATGACGTGTCATATGTCTGTGCCATCCGGTCTTTCACAAACTCCATCGCTGAGGGAGTGTCACCTAGTGTGCGTCCGTATGGCTTCAGAAGATAGTCCACGTACACCACCATGGCCTGCCCTTCCACCACGGCCCGTCGCGCGCTGGTTTGCTCGCTTTCCGTGCTGTCACCTTTCATGGCCGCGGCGGCCAAGCGCATCCGCGGGTGGTTCTGCCACGTCATAAGGTCGTAATTCTGGTCCTGGAGCGCGTGTGTCAGTTCATGCGCCATAATGGGGCGCTGCTCGTCCAGGCCAACCCAGTTGAGCAGGTTCATGGTCTTGGACTTGAAGTCGTAGTAGCCGGCAACGCTGCCTCCGGCCGCATCCACAAAATAAGCCTTCAAGTTGAAATCCGGCGGCAAATAGCCGAACTTCTTCAACACCAGTTCTGACCGCGCCATGCGCTGAGCTTCTGCACTGTCGGAAAGTGACGCCGTCATGTGCCTGTTGACGTCCTCCTGGCTCACCAATTGGTGTTTTACGGTTTGATGCTTGGGAAAACCCGTGTCCTGACTGGCGAAATCCAGAACGTCGTCCATGGACGCAAAGATTTCCTTCATGTCCCTGTCCGTCACCTTTACTTCTATGCGTTTCTTGGCTTTCTGCTCCTTGGCTATTTCGCCCAGGCTTTTTTGCTGCGGAGCCACGGTTGTATTTTGGCCTGCGCTACTGGCCGTGGATTGAGGCGCGTTTGTTGCCGGTTGCTGACCGCAAATTAAACCGGTTGAAAAAGTAACGGCGACCGCACAAATCCTGAGAAACATACGCATAGTTTGGGCACTCGGCTTTCTTAACGCTATTTCAAGTGCCAAGATGATAGGGCTTAGGTCCTGGGGGGCGCGAATTACCTAGGTGGAGTACGAAAGTAACCACTAGCTTGATTAGAAGCTTGCGCTTGCCGAGGTATCCGGATAGTTAATCTCGCGAACCTGCCTGATCGAAGTTTTCTCGGGGACATAAGTCCTCAAGATTAGAAACGCAGCCGGTGATTTGCGGCGCCAAATCTAAGGCAACGACGACCATTCTCATCGTACACATAGCAAAGCACTTTCCCTCTAATTGCGAGGCATCGACAAGCCTTTCGACATCGCTGCGGCAGGCATGTTTTTTGCGTCTAACCCTGCTCTTAAGCTTTGCAATGTGAAGCTGGGGACGCATTAGTACTGACAACTACATTATTCCAGTAATTAACGAATTTAATCTTCCTCTAGTTTTTCTCTAATCGCTACCTGTGAATCTCTTAGCAGGCTGATTGATCGTTCAAACGGGTTATCACACGCCAAGCGATATACACGTTTCTTAGCGATATTTGCGGACATTTCGATTTTCTCTAGCAAATCCTCGTTCAAGATTTCTATATATACGCTCCGGCATGATGGTGCCCCGGCCGATTTGGGTCTTCCGGGCAGCCTAATGCATGCAACCGCGCCGCATGTTTATCGGGAAGTTAGGGCGTAAGGTTGCGCGCCAATTTAAAGGAGCGCAGTCCAAATGAGTCAGAGAGAAGAAGGAATGTTTCTCACAGGGCAGGCATCAAAAGCGACGGTGAAAGCAGCGGAAGATGCCCGCAAGAATCGCGCGGAAATCGTAAAAGCCTATTCGCAGGGCAAGGTTTCGCGCCGTGACCTTATCCGTTGGGGTCTTATCACCAGCGCCGGAGCCATTGCTCCGATTCACGGTTTGAGCCCGTTTGCTGAAGCCAAGGGCAAAGGCAGCAGCAGCGGTGGTGGCAGCGGTCGCGGAGCCGATGATGGTCTGGTTTCCGGCAGCTCGTCCACGCTGGGTGGAACCACGGCCGCGGCAGCGGTACCGTTGAGCCCGTTGAATGGCGCCACGCCGTTTAGCCAGGCGATGCCCCGCTTTGACCTGCAACCGCGCAAACCTCTGTCCTCTTTGACCCCGACGCCTCAGGCCCAGGCCAACCAAACCCAGATGGCGGTTGATCCGCTTCTCGGTGGTGGCTCTGGTCCGATTGAAGGCCGTCCCGGCGGACCCATCTGGGCCCACCAGCGCTTCACTGAATTTGCTCCTCAGGTTGCCGTGGAAATGTCCCAGGCCCAGGCGCAGAACAACAACAGCTACAATCCTGGCGTCGCTTCCAGCCTGAACTCCGGCATTGACCCGACCCAGTCGATTCCGCTGAAATTCCACCCGGCCATGCCGACCCAGCATGCCAACTCAGTTTGGACCTTCCAGGGTTCAGTGCCTCCGAAGTTGGTCACCGCCCGTTACGGCGAACCGCTATTGTTCCGCCATCACAACAAGCTGCCGGCTGACGTTACACAGAACAACGGCTTCGGTCGTCACACGATTTCCACCCACGAGCACAACGGCCACCACGGCGCGGAAAACGACGGTTTCACCGGCGCGTTCTTCTTCCCGGGGCAGTTCTATGACTATCACTGGCCTGTAGTGCTTGCCGGTCACTTCAGCGTGAACACTGCCGCCACCGACCGCCGCGCTTCCAGCCCGAACGGTAGCGGCGGACTGAACAACGTGCCTGGCGACTGGCGCGAAACCATGTCGACCCACTGGTTCCACGATCACATGTTCAGCTTCACCTCGCAGAACGTGTACAAAGGCAACGCCGCGATGTTCAACATCTACAGCGGCCTCGATCGCGGAAACGAAGG
>JANXPR010000338.1 GCA_025357215.1 Acidobacteriaceae bacterium
GAAAGTTGCCGTTTGCATTGATTGCCACAGCGTGCACGATATTCGTCCGCCCAAGGACACGCGGTCCACCGTTCATCCGCTCAACGTACCTAAAACTTGTTCGCGCTGCCACGCCGATGCCGCGTACATGAAAGATCACAAGATTCCCACGGATCAGTACGCCGGATACTCAGACAGCGTCCACTACAAAGCGCTGACCGTGCGCGGCGACCTGAGCGCGCCAACCTGCGTGACCTGCCATGGCAATCACGGCGCGGCGCCTCCAGGCGTGGATACCGTTCAGAATGTTTGCTCCACATGTCATGTGTTCCAGGCGCAGCTGTTTGAAGCGAGCGCGCACAAAGAAGCGTTCAAGGCCGCGTCACTGGGCGGATGCATTACGTGCCACAGCAACCATCGAATTTCCCATCCTGATGACACCATGCTGGGCACCGGCGATAAATCCGTTTGCACCAACTGCCACAGCTCTGGCGATCCGGGCTTCAAAGCCGCTGGCGACATGCGCACGCAAATCGACAAACTGGATACGGCGCTCAAAGGCGCGAAAGATCTTCTGGACAAAGCTGAAGACTCCGGCATGGAAGTGAGTGAAGCCCGCACCGCGGAAGACCAGGCACGCGACGCACTCACCAAAGCGCGGGTCACCATCCACAGCCTGCAGGCAGCGAAAGTTGACCAGGACATCCAAGCGGGCATGAAGGTCAGCGAAATAGCGCAGCAAGCAGGTACGGCTGCGCTGGCCGAGCGCGACTATCGCCGCAAAGGCCTGGGACTGTCGCTCATCGCCATCCTTTTCATGGTGGTTGCGCTGGGGTTGTACATCCGGCAGTTGGAAAGCAAAGAAGCGTAGCCGATCAATGCTATGCGGCCTTGCGCGCCGGTAGTATTCCAAAAGATATTTCCACCAAAGCTGAGAAAAATACCGCCAGCAGAATCGCGCCTGGTCCCACCACCGTGGTCCAATTTGCCAGCCGCAAAATTACTACACGCAATCATTCCATTCGCGCGACGTCGTCAACGCTTCCCATGACGCGAATCACTCCGTGGCGTGAGTTGGAATATTTCTTCCAAAATATTTCATACGCGTAAAGATTTGTTCGAGAGCTCGCAGCACTTCGATATCGAACAGTGCTATTCGATTCCGGACAGTTGCGCGAATGGAACTAATGAACACGGAATAAAAGAACAGTAAACGTTGCATGAAAAGGCTAACCTGCCATTCCTATAGTGCGTCTAATGGGAAACGCAACAGCAGCAATGCATTTATAGTTTGAAACTTTTGTGAGCTGCCAAGCGTATTGGTAGATAAGCTGGGCCCGGAAGAAAAGTTATCTTCAGGTCCAGAATATGAAACTACAAAGAACGGGTTAAGGGACTGATCACGCCCATGGTTTAGGCGGCCTCAGGCGAGATCAATCCCCGATGACAACAAACTAAAAGACCAGGGCATTTGTGTGTCCGTGATCTTTGGTGTGTTGAACCCGAGGGAGCATTCTAGGCTATCGGCGCAAAAAAGCAAGCGTTGCCGCGGGCCTTTAAGGCGGACGTTCATCGGTCGCCCCCAGCCGTCCCGGACGCTAATTCGGGAAAGAACATAAAGGAGTAGCAATGAAGTTCCAGTCTTATTTCAAAGTCATCATCGCTGTTGCGGTACTGGCGTTCACCACCGCTGCATTTGCCGGAAACAACTCTCATAAAAACAGTTTTCAGATCTTTGCTCCAGCGCAGGTCAACGGCACGGAACTTGCCGCCGGTGACTACACCGCCAAGTGGGAAGGAAACGGTCCGGACGTACAAGTAAGTATCATTCGCGATGGCAAGACGGTGGCCACGGTGCCGGCCAAGGTTGTCGAGTCCGCGCAAAAGGCTTCGAACGATGCCGCTGAACTCGAAAACGGCAATAGTGGCAGCAGGGAATTGAGCGCCATTCACTTCTCGGGCAAGACATATTCGCTGCAGTTCAGTGGCGGAACAGCCCAGGCACGGGCGAAGTAAGTCCGTAGCTACAGCTTTTGTATTAACAGTTCGGGTTTTGGAGTCTGTTCATCCTTTGGCTCCAAAAGCCCACGGCCAGCAGGTTGCGTCGGCAAGACCGGGGATTTTGAACACATGCCAGGTGTTTGGATTTTCGGTCCACCCAAGTGAGTGCAAATTCGTCGCGCAGTTTGCGTTCTACGTAGCTTGATGGCCGTGGG
>JANXPR010000339.1 GCA_025357215.1 Acidobacteriaceae bacterium
CTGAACAAGGCGTTCAGCACCATCCGGCCGCTGTTTCGCGCGCGGCCGAAGATCAACGCCGAAGTGACGGGCAGGCTCACGGAATCGCTGGGCGGCGTGCGCGTGGTGAAGGGCTATCACGCGGAAGAGCGCGAGCAAGCAACGTTCGGCGCGGGTGCGCAACGTTTGCTGGATAACGTCCTCAAGACTTTGACCGCAACTTCTCTCATGGGGCTTTCGGGGACTCTGCTCGTCGGCATCGTCAGCGCGATTGTCATGTTCATCAGCGCCAAGCAGGCGGAAGCCACGCGCTTGCTGCCCACGGCGCAGCAGTTCACGTCCGGCGAGTACATCAGTTACAGCATGTTTCTGGTGTTCATGGTGGCGCCCATCGTGCAGATCGCGGCCATCGGGACGCAGATCACCGAAGCTTTTGCCGGACTCGACCGCACGCGCGAAGTGCTGGCCGAAGCGCGCGAAGACCAGGACCCTGAGCGCACGCTGGTGCTGCCTGAGCCCATCAAGGGCGAGATTGCTTTTGACCATGTGAACTTTTCTTATGAAGAAGGCAAGCCGGTGCTCGAAGACGTGAGCTTCACTTCGAAAACCGGAACGGTGACGGCGCTGGTCGGGTCTTCAGGGTCGGGCAAGTCGACAACCATCGGCCTGGTGTCTGCGTTCTACAAACCGACATCGGGACGAGTGACCGTTGACGGTGTGGACCTAAGCCATGTGCGTCTCGGTTCGTATCGCGGTCAGCTGGGCGTGGTGCTGCAAGAGTCTTTCTTGTTCGACGGCAGCATCCGCGAGAACGTGGCTTTTTCTCGTCCGGAAGCCACGGAAGAAGAGATCATGCAAGCCTGCCACATCGCGCACGTGGACGAGTTCGCCGAAAAGTTTCCCGAGAAATATGACTCCATCATCGGCGAGCGCGGCGTGAAACTTTCCGGCGGACAGAAGCAGCGCGTCTCCATCGCGCGCGCCGTCCTGGCCGACCCGCGTGTGCTCATTCTGGACGAAGCCACTTCGAGCCTCGACTCCGAGTCGGAAGCCCACATACAGGCGGGCCTCAAATACCTGATGAAAGGCCGGACCACGTTCGTGATCGCGCACCGTCTGTCAACGATTCGCCAGGCCGACCAGATATTAGTTGTCGAAGCCGGCAAGATCGTGGAGCGCGGCACGCATGAAGACCTGATCGTGCTCAAGGGCCGCTACTTTGATCTCTACACCCGCCAGTACGGACTGGAATCGAACCTGTTTCTGTCTCCCGGCGAAGGCGACACAGTGGAAGAGACCAACGGAGCCCGTCGCGGCGGCGCGGCGGAACCGAATGCGGTGACGTTGATCAGGGGCGGAGGATCGGGGATCTAGGTCGTCTGAAGGTCAAATGGCAACGGTTTGGCGTATTATTATTCGGGGTAGGCTTACTCTAGATGTACCCCTTCTTGCATATGCACGAACACGACTCAATGCTTATTGGGAATTATAAGTCCAACAAAAGCATCAGTTTAGTTACCGCAAAGGGTTGGGAGATTCCCAACGAGAGGCGGCCGCGGGAAGCCAACATGGAGATCCAGCGGGCAACTGCCAAAATGCTAATTGGCACATTTCCAGAGATTTCTCTGCGCTCTCTGGCGTGGGATTACAACTGTGTTGGACTCGTATTTGCCAGTCGCCGCACTGCGATTGATCCAAAGTTCCTTCCCAAAATATTGGAGGATGACGGTTACAGGCTCACTTCCCTTGAAAACGTTACTGCGGCGATATAGTCCTTTACAGGGATAACAAAGGTGAGCCTGCGCACGTCGGAATCGTTCTTGAAAAGTCTCCCGACATCGCCAACGCCACTTTCAAGATCAAGGTATTGAGCCAATGGGGTACAAGTGGCGAGTTTGTCCACGATGTGCGAGACGTGAATGGAGATTGGATTGCAAGCCCCGTTCAATTCTGGTCGGAGAGGCAAATATGAAAAAGATTTTCCTGGCAATCGAAAGCGCGGATTTCGCGGCAAGGCTATCGATTGAAAGTAGCTTAACGAGAGTGACTAGAAGTCTCACCTCACAGCCGGAGGTCAAGAAGATATTTGAGCTGATCGAGCAGAAGGCCCTTCTTCCCGAAGAACTCTTCAAACGGATCATAAAGCTAGGAGATCAATCCGTTGATCCACGTTATGAAAATCCTATGGACATAGCGTTTACTACCTACCTGTGGGTTCTTGTCGGTACTGACCCAAAGCTTGCGAGTGCCGCTGCCGAAGTAATATTGAATGTGCCTGGGTGCTGGTGGGCATACAAAGTTGCGAACAAAGTGGTGCAAGGCCGCGCTTTACGCGCTAGAGATTCTGTCGACACTGTCAAATACGTCAATTTAAGTAGGCCGACTACAAACCGCGCCAAAGAGACTTTTCTCGTATCTTCTTTAACTCACTCGCGCCTATCGCGACCAACTGGGAATGTTGCTGTACGTCCTACGTCGATGGCATCTTCCAGCGATTCCGAGTTAGAACCAGAAACAGAGCATGGCAATGCAGCAGTCGCAAAAACTGATAGCCCCCACAACATTACAAACATAGAGGCAGACGAATGATCCAGCACGTCTTCAGCGTACTTTGCATGCGCACTGTGATTGATCGGGAGTCGAATAACTTGTCGTTGTTCGAAGTCATCGAAAGAGTGACAGCCCCTGCCGGATCAGATGAGGGAATGCTCAACCTGACATTGGATTTCGTTACGGTTTGGAGCCGTTCCGACTTAAATGTAGCTTGTAGCGGCAGAGCTCGTATCAGAATCCAAGCGCCCAATGGAACCGCGCTGGGTGATCACGTTATCTACGAGGTTGATTTACAGGAGTTTTCGAGGACCCGCAATGTGGTTCGGTTAGGGTCCGTACCGTTTCGGGGAGCTGGCTATCATTTCTTCGTCTTTGAAAGAGAAGGTGCGGAAGATCAATGGCAAGAAGTCGCCAGGATTCCCCTAGAGTTGGCTCTTGAGCAGCCCGCACAAGCACCACAAGTTACCGCCCTGTAAACGAGAATCCGCGTTTTCGTTTTCTGCTGGCGCCAAGAGCCGGCATGCCCTGCTCTCGTGGTTTTATGCGTACTGTTTCTTAATTGATTCGCCTATGAAAATGCGGTAATATCCGTCAGCCCTGAGGGGTAGAAACCGTGTCGCTCATTGAAAACTAGCCGTTAGCCGACCGGGTGAGGCTTCGCCTGGTTTGGATCGTTCGACTCCCGGTTGCACCGGTCACTCACGATGACAATTTGTTGCGCGACGAATTTGCGCCGCGCTGCTTATATGCGACCTCTCAGCCGAGGGCTTGGGCTTGGGCCGTCCAAGCTCCGTGCAAGGTCCGTCCAAGCTCCGTGCAAGGTCGGTCCAAGGGCCGCGCAAGGGCTGATTTCAGGAAGTCTTTTGTTTGCAACAGAAGTTAAAAAATGACGGGGTGGGGCCCGCGAAGCGGGCTAATCGCCGAAATCGCATGTGATCGCCGACATCGCCGTGATCGGAAAAGCGGAACACCCACCACGGAGACGCGGAGGCACGGAGAAGAGCGGGCAGTACGGGGCAAGGCGTTCCGAAACTAAGAGCGCGGAATCGTCGGCAATTTACAATGCGTCCGTTCCTCAGCGTCCGTTCCTCAATTGGGGTTAAAAACATGAAATCCGCGCTGCTCACCATCGTCATCGCTGTTGCACTCACTACCACTGCGCTTTCCACGTCCGTCTTCGCGCAACCCGCTCCCGCGCCGCCCAAGCCGCTTGACCTGCTCAAAGGCCGAATCGAAACCATCGCTCACGGCGTGAGCGCGGACTGGGGCATCTACGTGAAGTCACTGGATACGGGCGAGGAGATCGCCATCCATGCCGACAGCGTGATGGACACCATGAGCACCATCAAGATTCCGTTGCTGGTGGACGTCTATCGGCAGGTGGACCTGGGCAAGCTGAATACGGCCGACCGCATGGTGCTCCACACATCCGACAAGCGTTTTGGCACTGGCGTGTTGCGCACGCTGGATAACGGCCTGGACCTGAGCCTGCATGACGCGCTGATGCTGATGATCAT
>JANXPR010000363.1 GCA_025357215.1 Acidobacteriaceae bacterium
CTCGACGGCCTTCCCGGTTGGCCGGACAAAGTCTGCACCATGCAGCGCAATTGGATCGGGCGCAGTGAAGGCGCGCTCGTCGACTTCCAGATCGATACGTCAGAAGGGAAACCCGCTGGCAAGATCACGGTCTTTACCACGCGCATCGATACGATTTACGGCGCGACTTCCATCCAGCTTGCGCCGGAGCACGCGCTCGTAGCCAACTTGATCGGCGATGACTCATCTCTTCAATCAAAGGTCGAGGAAATGGTCGCCGAACAAGCCAAGGCCAAGGAAGCCGGCGACATCGGCGGCATTGAAAAGCACGGCGTTTTCACCGGCGCTTATGCCATCAATCCGTTCAGCCAGGAGAAGATCCCCATCTGGGTAGCCAACTACATTCTGGCCGACTACGGCACCGGGGCGATCATGTCCGTGCCTGCGCACGACGAGCGTGACCACGAGTTTGCGCAAAAATACGGTTTGGAAATCCGCATCGTCATACTTCCGCGCCGGATTGGCGAGCCACCCGCTCCCGGTGAAGAAGAGAAGCCGATGCTTCCGTACACGCGCACGGACAGCATGCTCATTAATTCCGGCGAGTTCAACGAACTCTCCAATGAAGACGCCATTAATAAGATGGCACAACATGCTGAACAGCATGGGTTTGGCAAGGCAACCATAACCTATCGCTTGAAGGATTGGGGCATCTCACGCCAGCGCTATTGGGGCACGCCGATCCCTATGCTTTATTGCGAGAAAGACGGTATCGTGCCGGTTCCGGAGAACCAGCTTCCCGTGATCTTGCCGGAGAACGTGGACATCACGCTGCAGGGCGGATCTCCGCTCGGACGAATGCCGGAATTCGTAAACGCCAAGTGTCCCAAATGCGGCGGCCCGGCTCGTCGCGAGACGGACACCATGGACACGTTTGTCGATTCGTCGTGGTATTTTTATCGCTACACGAACGCCCAACTCAGCGATCGTCCGCTCGATACCGCCACGGTCGATTACTGGTTCCCCATTGACCAGTACATTGGCGGCGTGGAGCACGCCATCTTGCATTTGATCTACTCGCGCTTCTGGACCAAGTTCATGCGGGATCTCGGGTTGATCAAGAACTCCGAGCCGGCCACGCGTTTGTTCACGCAGGGCATGGTGATCAAAGACGGCGCCAAGATGTCCAAGAGCAAAGGCAACGTGGTTTCACCGGACGAGATGGTAGCTCGCTTTGGCGCTGACTCCGCTCGAATGTACGCGCTCTTTGCCGCGCCTCCTGACCGCGACCTCGACTGGCAAGAAGCCGGCGTGGAAGGTGTGCACCGTTTTCTTAGCCGCGTGTACCGTTTTGTGATGCGCAATGCCGCGTCAACCCAAACTGCGAAAGCCGCCGCTTCAGGAGAATCTGAACGTAGAGACGGGGCACGCCCCGTCTCAGCCACGGGAGAAGCCGCGTCGCCGAAAGTCCGCCAGATCCAGCGCAAGCTCCACCAGACCATCAAGAAAATCACGGACGATTTTCAAGGCCGCTGGCACTTCAACACTTGCGTAGCGGCAATCATGGAGTTCGTCAACGAACTATACGGCGCCGAAGACGAAATTGCCGCAGGACGTTTCCCGGCAGACGTTCTGGCTGACGTGCAACGTAAGGTGGTCTTGCTTGTTGCACCGTTTGCGCCATATCTCGCTGCTGAGCTTTGGGAAGTGCTTGGCGAAACGGATGGTCTGCTCCGCCATCCCTGGCCGGAGTATGACGCGGCGTTAGCCAAAGAGGACGAAACCACCTACCCAGTCCAGATCAATGGTAAGTTGAAGACCCTGGTGCTTGTGCCGGCGGACAGTCCGCAGGATGTTGTTGAACAACGCGTGCATGCCGACGAAAAGGTCCGCGCCGCGATTGAAGGCAAGCAGATCGTCAAGACCATCGTTGTGCTCGGCAAGCTGGTCAACATTGTTGTGAAGTGAAGGTTGTGAAATAAAGGTTGTGAAGTAAAACGTTGTGAAGTGAAACAAGGGCTCATGGCTGTCCCCAATCCCATTTCCGCGGGTCCCAAAGCTGTATTGCGGGATCCCGTAATCCTGCTGCTGGAACTGTTGTGGCGATGGGCATTCGGCGGCGTGGCGTTTCTGGTGTTGTTTCCCACTGCGCTGGGCCTGATGGGCCCAATCGAACTCACCAAAGCCGACTCTACCGCTCTAAGCAGCCGGGACGCGTTGCAGATTACTCTGGCTTTCCGCCACATGCTGGCCACAACTCCCGCCAGATCGATGGCCATCGCAACACTTGTCTTATTCATAGTCACGTTGCTTTGGATCTCGCTCAGTTCCGCCGGACGAATCCTGATCCTGAGCCGCGTCGCTCCGGAAAAGCGGCCGTTTCGGTTGCGCAGCATGCTCATTGTTCAAACGTGGCGGGCGATGCTTTCATGGCTGGCGTTGGTGGGCATGGGAACCACGATTTCAGTGGTCGCTGGCATCTCCGCCAAGACAGGCGACCCTGATCCTTATTTCTTCTACCTTGTTGCCACCTGCTCGGTCATCTTGCTGGCCGCATTTTGGTCGGCCATCAACTGGTATCTGTCTCTGGCCACCATCTTTTGTTATGCAGGAACGCACGCGCGCGGCGCCGTCCGCGAAACCATTGGGTGGGTGAACCTGCGCGGGGCGGACATGGCCGGCATCAGCGTGCTCTTTGTACTTTTCCGCGGGATACTCGCAGCCGCGGCATTCGTCTTTCTTTTTTTACCGTCGGCCAAGCTGGGCTCTTCACCGAAGGCGGCTTTTGCGTGGGCGTTTCTAATGGTCTTTGTCTATTTCGCCCTGTCGGACTTCCTGAACATTTCACGTTTGCTCTCCTACATGTCAGTGGAAGACGCGGTGGCGGAAGAGATTGCACAAGCAGCCCTCGGTGCTTCAGGAAAGCCGAATCCGAGGCGGCCTCTGCCTTGATGCGGTGGTTCATTGCTAGCGTGATGAACGTCTGCCTAAGTTCACTCTTTACACCTTGCCGCGAATCAGAGAAAATCATCCGTGGAAGAACAATCTATTGTCATTCTCGATTTTGGTTCGCAATACACGCAGCTGATTGCGCGCCGCATCCGTGAACTGAAAGTCTTCTCCGCCGTGCTGCCCTGTACGGCCTCACTCGACGAAATCAAAGGCTATAAGCCCGCGGGCATCATTCTGAGCGGAGGGCCCTCGTCCGTCTATGACGAAGACGCGCCTCCCGCCGATGAACGCGTACTGGCCCTGGGACTGCCCGTGCTCGGAATCTGCTATGGGCTGCACTACATCACGCACAAACTGGGCGGCAAGATCGTCCCCGGGCCTAAGCGCGAATACGGCCACGCGGAAATCACTGTGTCGGGCGAGTCACGGCTGTTCCGCGACCTTCCGCCCAGTATGAACGTGTGGATGTCCCACGGCGACGAAGCTAAGACTCTTCCGCCGGGCTTTACCATCGTGGCCAAATCCCCTAACGCACTTGCCGCAATACAAGACGAGGCCCGCCGCATATGGGCGGTGCAGTTTCATCCCGAAGTCCATCACACCAAGCAGGGAATCAATCTGCTGCGCAATTTCGTTTATGAAATCTGTGGCGCGCGCGGTGACTGGACTCCGCAACACTTCATCAACGAGACCATCCGCCAGGTGCGCGAGACCGTGGGCGAAAAAGGGAAAGCCATCTGCGCGCTTTCCGGCGGCGTGGATTCCGCCGTCGCCGCCACGCTGGTGGACAAAGCCATTGGCCGCCGCCTGTGGTGCGTCTTTGTCAATAATGGAGTGCTGCGCAAAGGCGAATTTGGGAAGGTCCAGCAGAATATGAGTGACAAGCTGGGATTGAACGTGGACACGGTGGACGCAACGAAACTTTTTCTCGACAAGTTGGCTGGCGTCACCGACCCCGAGAAGAAGCGCAAGATCATCGGCAACACGTTTATTGACGTCTTCGACGCCGAGGCGCAGCGTCTGGAAAAAGAAGTTGGCTCGGTGGACTATCTGGTCCAGGGCACGCTCTACCCGGACGTGATCGAATCGCGCAGCGTGCGCGGTCCGTCGCAAACCATCAAGACCCACCACAACGTGGGCGGCCTGCCGGATAAGATGAAACTCAAGCTCATCGAGCCCTTAAAGGATTTGTTTAAGGATGAGGTCCGAAGCATCGGCCGCGAAATGGGAATGCCGGAAGAAGTTTTGCAGCGCCAGCCGTTTCCTGGTCCCGGCCTTGCTGTGCGCATACTCGGGGAAGTCACGCCGGACCGCATCGCTCTTCTTCAGGATGCCGACGATATCGTAGTCAATGAAATTCGCCGCGCGGGGCTTTACACCCAGATATGGCAGTCGTTCGCCGTGCTGCTTCCGGTGATGTCCGTGGGCGTGATGGGCGACCAGCGCACGTATGCTTACACCTGCGCGATCCGCGCTGTGCATTCTGAAGATGGTATGACGGCGGACTGGGTGCCGCTGCCGTATGAAGTCCTCAAGAAAATTTCCAACAGGATTGTGAACGAAGTGCGGGGAATCAACCGCGTGGTTTATGACATTACGTCAAAGCCGCCGGGCACGATTGAGTGGGAGTAAGTTTTTTCTGAAATCCTGAGCGTGTTGCGCGAGGACACCCATGGTCACCATGAACCTAGCCGACTGATTTTCGTATGGAAAACTTGGTCCAACAAATCAAAGACATCTGCCAGCGCGCGGAGTGGGTGATCGAGCGCCTGACGCCGGAAAAACTCACGCAGCGTCCACGGTCCGGCAGTTGGTCGATTGCCGAGTGCATTGGGCACCTGAACATCATCTCGGATGACTATCATCCGCTGATCGCCGCAGCCATCGAAAAAGCGCGCAGGGGAAATCTGGTCGGCAAAGGCCCGTTCGATCCCGGCTTCATGGGACGCTTCATGTTCAAGTCCATGGAGCCTCCGGTGAAGCGCAAGTTCAAAGCGGTGAAGGGGACAGCCAACCCAAAGGTTATTCGCGACGCGAACGAACTGATAGCGGCGTTTACGGCGCGCCAGAAAGAGCTTCAACGGCTCATTGAAGACGCTGAAGGCTTGGACCAGCAAAAGATCAAGATCCAATCGCCCTACGCCTGGTGGTTGCGCTTGCGGCTCTGTGCGGTGTTTCCATTTATCCTGGCGCATGAGCGGCGGCACATATGGCAGGCCGAGGCCGTGCGGCGGGAAGTTGCTCCGGGTTGACAGAAGGAACCCGGCTGGTGATACGCTTTGCGGCGCAAGGCGCAAACAAATTAACGTGGCGCAAGGCGCAAACAAAGGAACGATTCGCAGAGCGGTAGGCACGATCTCTATAGATCGGGTAGCTCGTGAGAACTCCCTGAATCAGTATGTTCGGGGAAAGACCTTCGGGATCTTTCGACTCGCCCTTGGTCGCGCCGCTCCGGCGGGCTCGCTCAAGATGACAGACGTTAGATGTTTGTTTTGCGCCGCCGCGGGTCGTCGAACAAGAATTGTGCAGACTTTAACTGAGGTAACCGGATGCCCATGGATGCAGCCCAGCTTTCGCAAGCCGTCAACGAGTCGCGTCGCCGCGCGGAAGAACTGGTCCGCGGTTTGACTCTTGAACAGGTTACGCAGCGTCCTGACCCGGCCAAGTGGTCGATCGCCGAGTGTATTGCTCATTTGAACAAAACAGGGAAGCTTGTCCAGAAGATCGCCCGCAAGGGGCTGGAGAGCGCTCTGGCGAATTCGAATGGCAGGGCTTCAACTGCCGCGGGCACGTTTTCCCTGGGATGGCGCGGACGGATGCTGGTCTGGGTGGCCGAGCCGCCTCCGAAGTTTCCTATCCCGGCGCCCAAGAGCGTGGTTCCGCCCGTGACCATTGACGAGCCTGCGCAGCTTCTGCCGGAATTCATGCGCATCCAGGACGAATGGGAGAAGCTGATGAAAGACGCCGCAGGACTCGACATCTCGCGCATCACTCTCGGCGCATTGTTCTCGCCTTTCCGCTGCCAGATGAGCGGCGGCCTGATGTGGATGATGGCCCATCAGCGCCGCCACCTGTTGCAGGCGGAAAATGTGAAGAAGGCGCTTATGGCCAGGGCCATCGCCGCTTAACCTAGGGCAGTCGCCTTCCGTTACGAAGAAACCTGCAACCGATTCCATCTTCTGTGCGTATTGAGCTGTGTAACGAAAGCACAGGAGATGCGAATGAAAATCCCCGTGGTGTTGCAACATGCTTTGTTTCTGGCGATGGCGCTGGCAATCGTGCCGTTCACAGCGCAAAGCCAAAGCAAGAGCGACCAGGAAAGAAATAAGAAGAGTTCCAACAAGAGCGTGGGCTTTGTCCTGAGCGCAGAAGCCACGTCAAAAGATCTGGGCTTGCCAATTTATCCGGGCGCGCGACAGGTCAAAGACTCATCGGAAGACAGCTCCGCCCTGAATGTCGGGTTGTGGGGAGGCTCGTCAGCGTTTCGGCTCGTTGTCTTGAAGCTGGAGTCAGAAGATTCACCAGAAAAGGTCGCGGCCTTCTACCGCAAAGCTCTTGGCAAGTACGGCGCCGTGCGCGATTGCAGCAAAGGCAGTTCCAAGGCGAATTCCGGCCAGCCGGGTGACTGTGATAACGATTCGTCGACAAATGGCGGCTACGTGTATGAAGTCGGGCCCAAGGAAAAGATGCACGCTGCCGGCATTGAGCCCAGCGGCAAAGGCAGCCAGATTTCGCTGGTTTACGTGGAAGCGCCCAAGTCTGAGTCCGACAAAAAAGCTAACTGACTTTCTGTCGCTCAAACATTCCAATCGACCCAAAAAAGAAGAGCGGCAGTTTTCGCTGCCGCTTTTCTGGGAATACGTTGAATGTCGCGATACAGAGTTACGCCGCCCAGGGTTCGGCTTGTTTGTTCCACGGGCTGTCTGGATATTTCTCTTTCAACTCCGTCACGATCTTGCCCAGCACATGATGGTCGTTCGTCTTCTTATAGCGGGAGACACCTAGCCAGTAGACGGCGGCTGGCGCGAGGCTGGTCGCTGGATATTTCTGCACAACTTCGTCGTAAAACTTTTCCGCGTCCGTCCATTTTTTGTTCATAAAAGCCACGCGGGCCAGGCCCATGGTCAGGTGGGCGGCAAATTCGTCCTTGGGCATGTAGCCTTCAATGCGGAAGCGCTCTTTGCCGGATTCGTCCAGGATTACGACGGTCGGCGTCCACAAGACGTCAAAGCGTTTGAAACCGACGGGAATTTCTTTGATGTTGATTTCCAACGGAACGAAGTTCTGCTGGATGAAGGAAGACAACTGCGGATCAGCGTAGGATTCGGCTTCCAGCCGAACGCAACCGCCTCAAGCCGGCGCGGCGCTGAAATCGGCCAGAATGGGTTTGTGTTCCGTTGCGGCCTTGGCCAGCGTGGCGTCGATGTCTTTGTTCCAGGCAACTGCCATGTATCTCCTCCATCTGCAAAGTTTCTTTAAAAGCAAATTACTCGACTACAGCAAGTTGGATGCAGCGAGCCTTGAAAAGTTTCTAGTGCACGCGTTCCTGTATGTACCGGGCGATGGTGGTAACCACTTTGCGCGGGCTCACGCGGACGC
>JANXPR010000380.1 GCA_025357215.1 Acidobacteriaceae bacterium
TCGACTTTTTCTTAACGCTACCCACGGCTTCGCCGTGGGCTGACCTGTGGTCGCGCCTTTGGCGCTTGGATCATCGACAAGAAGGCTTGGTGTTTTTCCAAAGCATTTTCGCGGTTTCAAGGGAAACGCGGAACGGAGTGCTTGGGGAGAACGCCCTGACGCGGCATGGATGCGCCTACATTCTCGGGGTCTTTCGACTACGCGACGCCATGCAGCGTCGCTGCGCTCAAGATGACAGATGGTAATAGAGTGTGGTGATTTGCTGCATGTGGCGACCCTGGGGAGAACTCCCTGACGCGGCATTTGAGCCCGCCAGATTCTCTGGGTCTTTCGACTACGCGACGCCATGCAGCGTCGCTGCGCTCAAGATGACAGATCCTAAGGGCGTGGTAAAACCCAAACGACGCCGCATTATTCCACGGTATTGCCGGGTTGCCACTTCCATCTTTTCTTCTTCACGTCAAAGTAGACGGCTGAATCCATCAGTCGCGATTCCACGGTACGGATCATGAACAATGGCGGTCTGTTCTTCTTCACGATGAGGCGGCCGACTTCAACTGTGTCAAAAGGGATATTGATCAGCACGAACTTGGCTTTGGGCGTGGCCGCGCGCCAACCGTCAGGACCGGCGCCGAAGATCACCAGCAGAAAATGATTGTGTCCGGGATCGGAGCGGCCGTAGCCCGCGGTCTGGCGGGGATTTCCGAATCCGAAGAACGTGTTGTACGGGTCGGACACCGTGTACTTGTACTGGAAGGAATCCGGGAGCGGATCGAGACTGTCCGCGACAAGCACCAGGTCTTCCACGCCGTCACCATCCAGGTCCGCGGTGAGCACGCTGGTGGTCTTCATGGCGGTAAGCGTGAACGTGGAACCGAACTGCTGCTTGACCAGTCCGGCCAGCGATTCAAACTTGGGCTGCGTGTCTGACGCTTTAGCAGCCGCGGGCGGCTGCGGCGTTGGCGAAGGTGATGACTGCGCCGCACATAAGCAAACAGCGACAAGCAAAACGGTTCCTAAATATTTCATAGACACGTGAGATTTCATCAACCCGTGATACTTCATAAGCAAAGTCTAGCCCTTTTCCCGCGTAAATTCTCGCTCAATCGAGGTTTGTATCCGGATGGATAACAGGACAAAAGATGCCCCGGCGACGCCGTTTTTGCGGTTGTTTGCTCCATAGATAACGAATCGAGGCCAACTAGAAAGCCATGAAGTCCATACGTTTGGGTTTAGGCCTTTTGGCGAATGGCCGGTTCAGGAATTCAACGAAAGGCGCCATCAGTTCAAAGGTCGCGGCAAGTTCCGGAAGCAGCTTGCGTGTGGTCAGCAGCTTGATGCTGAGTTGACGTTCCAGATACCACTGGCGATGGCGCATCAGCGCGTCCGCCGGGTGATCGACGGGAAAGCCTTTGGGCATGCGGGTGAGTGTTTCGCCTTGCAGTCCGCCGAGAGTACGCTTGAGTTTCTTGTTGCGCAGGATTGTGGTCAACTCTTCGTGATGATCGCGCATCAGGGCGCGATAGGCGAGTAGCTCGTCGCGTTCCGGCGAATACACGCCACCGAAGACCAGCAACTCTTTTTCCGTGAAGTGAAAATAGAAACACGCGCCAGCCCTTTTGACGGCGGTGTGCCGGGGAAAAATTCCAGCAACGTGCGTCTTGTAAGGCGTTTTGTCTTTGGAGAAACGGGTATCACGATAGATGCGATAGACAGCCTTCTGCGGCGGCGTGACATAGGCCGGAGCAAAGCGCGCAAACGCTTCGTTCAAGCCGTTGACCAGCTCCAGCATGGGAGCTTTGATTAGCGATTCGAATTTCTCCTTGCGCGGCTGGAACCATTCGCGCCGGTTGTTGCGCTTGAGCGCGCGCAGAAAAGCAAGAGCGTCGGGGGAGAAGCCAGGGAAAGATTTCATTTTCACCACAGATTTGCACGGATGAACACGGATGAGACCGATCAATTCCGATCAGTGTCATCGGCGTTCATCAGCGGTAAGGTTTTTGTTTTAGGTTAACGTCACCGCTTTTTCCGCGATCAGCTTTTTCACTCGCTCCACGAACTGCGCCGCGGGGTACGTGCCTTCCGGCTGCTGTTGACCGCGGACGCGGACGTTGACGGTCCCGGCTTCGGCTTCTTTTTCGCCGACGATCAGCAGGAAGGGCACTTTCTGCATGGTTTGTTCGCGGACCTTGGAGTTCATCTTTTCGTTGCGATCATCGACATGGACGCGGACGCCAGCGTCTTTCAGTTGCTGCGCGATTTTCTGCGCATAGTCCACATGCTTTTCGCTGATAGGAATCACCGACACCTGCACCGGCGAGAGCCATATAGGGAACGCGCCGGCAAAGTGTTCGATCAACACGCCGAAGAAACGCTCCACCGATCCGAACAGCGCGCGATGCACCATGAGCGGCTGCTTGCGCGTGCCGTCTTCGGCGACGTACTCGAGCGCGAAACGCGCCGGCAAGTTGAAATCAAATTGCACGGTGGAAAGTTGCCAGAGACGTCCGATGGCATCCACCAGCTTGACGTCGATCTTAGGCCCGTAAAACGCGGCTTCCCCGGGGATGGTCTTATAGGGAATGTTCATCTTCTTGAGCGCGTTTTCGAGCGACGCGATGGCCAGCAGCCAATTGTCGTCGCCGCCCAGGAAATTCTTTTTGTCGTTCGGGTCCCAGATGCTCAGTTCCACCTGGTATTCAGTAAAGCCAAACGTCTTGAGCACAGCCAAAGCGAAATCAATGCAGCCGGCAATCTCGCCTTCAATCTGTTCGGGCGTGCAGAAGATGTGAGCGTCGTCTTGGGTAAAGCCGCGGACGCGCAACAGTCCGTGCATCACGCCGGACTTTTCGTAGCGATACACGGTGCCCAGCTCGCCATAGCGCTGCGGCAAGTCGCGGTACGATTTGAGCGAGTCTTTATATATAAGGATGTGCCCAGGGCAATTCATGGGCTTCACGCGATAGTTCGCGTCATCCAGCTCCATGGGCGTGAACATGTTTTGCGCGTAATAGCCTTCGTGCCCGCTGGTCTGCCAGAGGTTCACGCGAAAAATATGCGGCGTGTAGACGAGCGAATAACCGCGATTGAGGTACTCGGCGCGCATCCAGTCTTCCATCTCCTTGCGGATGATGCCGCCCTTCGGATGCCAGAAGATCAGGCCCGGCCCGGCGAGCTCCTGAATGCTGAACAGATCGAGCTG
>JANXPR010000416.1 GCA_025357215.1 Acidobacteriaceae bacterium
GTATCTTTATCGAAGCCAATCAAATGACCCTGTGGGCCTAGGCGCTTTGCAATTTCGAAACTGTGGCCGCCCAAGCCGAGGGTCGCGTCGATATAGGTCCCGTCGCGACGGATTGTTAAAAAGTCGATCGCTTCTTGTAAAAGAACTGATACATGGCCAAGAGCTTTTCCACTGCCATGCGCTCCCTCGGGAGCTTTTTCCAAACCAAACTCTTCCTCGTCCGCCACTAGATGCCCAGTTCGTCGAGTGTTTTCTCATCGTCAGACGTGAACGGGTTCTCTTCTATGTCCTTGCGATATGTCTCGATGCTCTGCACTTCGAGGTACGTAAGGTTCCCGATCACAGCCACTTCGCCCTGCACCCTGGCCGATTCGCGCAACAGCGCTGGAATCAGCAAACGCCCCTGGCCGTCCATTTCCACCAGCTGGCCGTAATAGTTGGTGCGGTTCAAAAACTTTTTCTTCGTCGGATTGAAGTTGGAGAGCTGCGCCAGCTTCTGCTCGATCCGTTGCCATTCCTCGAAGGGATATACTTGAGCAACCTTCCCATCCAGCGAAGTGATGTAAAATTGCAGGCCATACTTCTCGTCGATCAGACGCTTGAATTCCGCGGGGACCTTGAGTCTCCCCTTTTCGTCGACGCGAGTTGGATGGTTGCCGCGAAACATGCTGTCTTTCAATCAACCCGGCTTTTGCCGGTACAACTGAGGCGAAAATGGTGCTTTCTTGCTGATTTACCGGTTCGGTCACCGCTATTTGGGGTCTTTTACGGTTCATTTGCCCTTTGCTCTACTTAGGACCACTTACCCCTAGATCGAAACCACTTGATTACCACTTTCAACCACTTTGTACCACATCCTACGCCTAACCCTAGGCATGTCAAGGGCTATTTTCTGGGTTAGGTGTGGAAAACCTCTTCCCCGCCGCCGACTCCTGCCTCTTGTGGCTTCCATCGTGACGCAGTACTAGATATGGTGTTTACCGTTGGGGTTCACGTTGATCGGGGAACGCGCTGGCACGCGCATGACGGCTCGGCAAAAAGAAAAAAGCCCCGGAATCTCCGGGGCTTTTGCGTTGCAGGCTCAGACTTTGTCGTTTACTTGCCGTTCTTGTCTTTGTGGATGTCACGGCGGTCGTGTTTGATGTCGCGCTTGTCAGAGCGGACGTCTTTGCGGTCCTGGTGCAGGTCGCGTTTGTCGCTGCGAATATCGCGTTTATCGTGATTGATGTCGCGCTGTTCCGCGCGGGCATCTTTCTTGTCGCCGGCCTTCAGGTCGGCGTTGCGCTCACGGCGGTCGCGGTTAATGTCCCGCTGGTCTTTGTTAATGTCCCGGCGATCAGCATTGCGGTCGCGGCGGTCTTGATTCAGATCGCGCTTGTCGCTGCGCACGTCTTTGCGGTCATGATTCAGGTCCCGCTTGTCTTGCCGCAGATCTTTGCGGTCGTTGTGAAGATCAGAGGGTGAACCGTCTTGCGCGAACGCCGCGGCTCCCAGTCCCAGAACTGCCACTGCCAGTAGTTGAGCTAGATTTCGTCGCATAGTAGAGATGTCTCCTGTGAATTCTCTCCAACAGTTGAAAGCGCTATGCGGGTATGAACCCGGCGGAACGGATTAGTTTCGCCGGGAGAGTTTGGAAATTAATTCGGTGCGCGGAATTAAAAGAAGCAGGTTGCGGAAGAAAAACCCGAAACTTTATCGCGGGTGGCGTGTTGGGTTGCTGCCTAGCAAGGCCCCAGCTTGTGGGGGTAAAGCACCCACATCTGCGGAACAACTTTGTGGACGCGCTCCACCACATCCAGTTTCCATTCTTCGGCGCGCGCCGGAGGCTCAACTTCCATCAGATAGAACGCGCTGATGGTGTTGAAAATCTGGCGGGCTTTTTGTACGACCATGGCTTTGGCCTGCGGCTCGTCGAAATTTATAGATTGCTTTTGGCCCAAGACTCCGCGGACCAGACCTCCGCTATTGGCGGTGAGTGGAAAGAAGTTCTCGTCTCCGGTTTCGTAAACAATGTTGCCGATGCCCGGCGTGGTCCACGCCAGTCCTTGCGACGTGGTAGAAGTCATGCTTCCGCCTGTGGTGACGTTGCGCGTGCTTACCGGTCCCATGGCCAGCCCAAACATGCGAATGCGCCGGTCTTCCAGGGCCTTGGCAATCGTCTTGGGATTGGTCTTCTTGCTGCCTTCCAGATCAAAAGCAATGGCCACAATGGAGTCGCCGTTTACCGGGGCGCCGAACCATTCCATGCCTTCCATCATTGCGTCCAGCACGCCTACAGAATCGCTCTTGGCCTCAAAATCCTGACTAAGGACTTCCTTGAATTTTGCGCTGTCTTCACCAAACTTGGCTCCACGGTTCGTCCCGTGGGTCACGATCACAGCGAAGGAGTCCCCGGGACGTCCGGCCGCCACCATGGCGTTCAGCATTTCAATTTCCGCTTTGCGGTAGTTGCTGTTGATCTTTTTCCCGGTATCCACAACAAGAAGAACGCGCCGTGGACCATCGTCAAAAGTTACGGTTTTTACCGCAATCGGGGTTTTGAGGCCTTTCCCGTTGAAATCATCCGCCTTTAGGCCGCGGAAGTTGTCTCCGTTGGCATTGATCACGCTGACAGCTACAACCTTGCAGGTTGAAGTCTGGGAAAAACCACGGTCTACAAGGCTCAAAGAAGAAAGTAGAAGGAAGACAAAGAAAGTACGCCGAGTCATAGTACGGACCCTCCCCGGGTCTACCAGGAACGCGCCGATTATACCAAGGGGACCCCGTGGGGATCCTGTGACGTTACAGGGTTGTCACCAGCGCGGCCTACATCTTCTGAGGGTCAAGGAGACGCGGGGAATTTTCGTCTTCGCTGGAACGGCCTTCGCTGATTTCCATGGCGTGCGTGACAATAGGCCAGAACGCGCTGTCGGATCCAATGGGGTAACGCTTTCCGAGGAATTGCAAGAGCTGCCGAGCCTGTTTCGGGGGCAATGCAGTGGATTGAAGGAACAGTGTTTCGCAAGAAGGCGGATTATCTTCTTTTGGCGTCGCGGCTTTTGCCGGCGCCGCTGCCGGAGTGGCGGCTTGCACGGCTGCCGTTTCTACAGCGAGTACTGCCAGAAACTTCTCCACCTGGTACCAAAAGCCAGGTTCGCGGTTTCGAGCAAAACTACGCAACACGATTTGCAGGACTGGAGCAGAACTCCCCGCATCCAGGACGCCTAGTTTCCACTGGCAGATCCATGCGGCAAATGCGGGTTCGATTTGTTGCGTGGCCGAACGGTCCCAATAGCTCATGGTGGTGGCGCTTTTTAGCTCCCAAGCCTTCCGCGGTACATTTTGTCGAAATCTAGATGCAGTTTTTTGGCTTTACCCCTTCCTCATCGGCAAGAAACAGGGCAAAAAAGCAGAGTACCGGCGTAACAGAAAGCAGTTTTTGGTATGATGCCTTAATGTTCGGCCAGCCAGCGGGAGTATTTCGATGTGAAAACAATTACGGTGAATATGCACGAGGTTGCTGAACTAGTGGACAATGACCCACAGGACAGGGCCTTAAGACCACAGCACCCCTAGCCCGATCTGACCCCTTCGGACAGTGCCCGTTTGTTCTATTTTTCGTCTCTGTGGAAATAAATATAATCCGTTTATAATCTTTAACTTATAAAGAAATACCTTAGATCACACTTGCGTGTGAGTTAGTATATTTGGGTACCGAAGTAACAGTACGAAAGTAGTGAGCTTGAGGTGTGTTCCGGTTCGCCCCCCCTGCCCGGAGCAACTCCCAACGAACGATACGAATATTCGCAAGTGACAGGTTTTGCTTCGCCCTGAATTGAAGACTTCTTAAATCTGAGCAGGACGGTGTTTGTGAGAGCGACGGAGAAGAATGCGCAGGCCGGGTTCAGCCTGACCGAATTGCTGGTTGTCGTAGCGATCATTTTGATCGTGGGAGGGATGTCTCTCCCCAGCATCGCGCGTGTCGTCGACAATGCCCGTCTGAAAGCCGCCTCACAACAACTTGCCAGCCTGTATCAACAAGCTCGCATCCGTTCCACGCAGGACAACACCTATTACGAACTGGTGAGCACTCCATCCGGGGCGCGCCCGGCGCAAGTTTGCATTGATCTGGATGGTGACGGCGTTTGCGGTCCCACGGAACCGCAGATTGAGCTTCCGTCGCAAGTCACGTTGAGCAACATTGGCGTTCCTGTGGCGCTGGACCAGACAGCGTTAGGCTTTCCGGCCATCGGCGTGGAAGCCTCTGTTATGTACAACCAGCAGGACATCATGGTTCCCGGCCTGGCTTGGAACAGCCGCGGACTGCCCTGCCAACGGACATCCACGACGTCCCCTTGCGCGAACCTTACGCCCTCTGGCGCGGTGGCCTGGATGCAATACCTGCAGATGCAGCGTTCCGTTGTAGATGTTTCCTATGCCGCTGTTTCCGTGAGTCCCACCGGACATGTGCGGACTTGGTCTTACGCCCCGACTTCGAGTGGCGGAGGCAACTGGTTCTAAACAACCGCCATGAAAATGACTACCCCATCCCGCGCAACATCTCACGCAAACCAGACCGGCAGAAAGCAGGGAGGCTTCAGCTTGATTGAGCTGATGATCGCCATGACCGTGCTGGTGGTTGGCTTGCTTGGCAGCATGGGAATCATCTTCGTGGCTACCGCCAGCAATGGACGCTCCAAGTTGAGCACCCATGCAGCCACACTGGCCGAAAGCACCATGGAACGCATTGTGGCCATTCCCCAGAGCGCAACCGGGGCCGCCGCTATCACGGCTATCAACGATTGTGCCGGCAACGCATTCATCGTAAATACCCAGCCCGGTGGCGCGCCTCTGCTTTCCAGCGGAGCCTTTGCGGACGTGGATTTCAACCAGGCAACGACACCCGGCTATGCCATGGCCTATACAGATTGCCCAGCCAGCCCGGGCGCGGCCGGTGTTCCTTATGACGTGCGCTGGCGCATTGATCCCGGCCCCACGCCCAACACGCAACTCGTTACCGTAAGCGCCAAAGCCCTGGCTGGCGGTAACAGCCCGGTAGCAGTTTTTTCACGGCCCCGCACGCTCCACCAATTACGAGGAGACCTGTAGGTGATATTGCGCCAGTCATCATCGAATGCCCCATCGAATGCCGCCCGGGCAACGAACGTCACCAGAGCCACGCGCTCCGGCGCGGCGGCTGGCTTTTCTCTGCTAGAAATGCTGATTGCGATTGCGATTCTCGGCGTGGTTACTGGCGCGGTGTTCGAGCAGATCAGCACCATGCAGAAAAAGTCCCAGTCAGAAGCGATGAAACTGGACCTGAGCCAGCAGTCGCGCGAGTTTCTTGACCAGACTGTTCGCGACCTTCACATGGCCGGTTATCCCAAGTCCGCAATGTATGCCAACATGCCGGACAATACGGACAATCGGGTTGCCGCCGGCCTGGTTGCCGTTTCGCCGGCCAGCATCCTGATGGAAGGCGATGTAAATTCCGAAGGCCAGGTCTATAGCGTAAAAATTGTGTACGTTCCGGTTGATCCCGCTGACGCGGCATGCCCCTGCCTGCGCCGATTCGCTGTCCCCAAGACCCCAGGCAACCCGTTGGCGCAGCCAACGGCCACCAACTATACGGAAACCACACAAGTTCTTCCCCCGGGCATCGGCCCCGGTTTGTCTGGCGAAGACCTTTTTGCTTTTTATGACATGAACGGCAATCCCGTGGATGTGACCGCCGGAGCTGATATCTCCACCAGCGGCGGCCAAGCCACCATTGCTTCCATCAAAACAATCAAGATCAATCTCAGCCTGGTCACGAACCTTCGTGATCCAGCCAGCGGAGGGTTGATGCGAACTTCTATGTCGGCCACAGCGAGGCTTA
Source organism: Acidobacteriaceae bacterium (assembly GCA_025357215.1). Classification (GTDB taxonomy): domain Bacteria; phylum Acidobacteriota; class Terriglobia; order Terriglobales; family Acidobacteriaceae; genus Angelobacter. The sequence continues at coordinate 5,858 of JANXPR010000416.1, forward strand.
ACCAATGACCAAGCTCGCAACGGCAAAAGCAATTCGGACGCGGGAACGCGGAGCAGCCCTGCTGCTCACTTTGTTTGCGTTGCTTTTACTCTCTGCCATTGGCTTGTTCATGGTGCTCTCCTCAGACACTGAGACCCGCATTGACAACAATTATTCCGGCAGCCTCAGCATGTACTATGCAGCGCGCTCGGGCGTGGAAGAAGTTCGCGATCGGCTGAAGCTTCCTTCCGCGAGCGGCGGGCTGGTTGTGCTGCCTCAGGATGTGGCTGGCAATTTCCACGGCGTTCTCTATGTCGTGAATCCCGCGGGCGGCGAGTTGGTGGACCCCACCGACCCGGGCAACAAGTATTTTGATACCCAGCTTTGCCACGACTACCCTTCGGGCGTTCCCACCGGCACCAAGTGCAACGCTGTACCAGGTACCGTGGGATGGAATCTGCCCACGCAGCCCGCCATGGTGCCGTCCATTGGTCCGCTGGGTTACAAATGGGTCCGCATCAACATCAAGACCAACGGCATCGGCCCATACCCCGTGGACGCTGCCGCCGCTATCGGCGCGCGCATTTGCTGGGACGGCCAGACCGAACAAGTTACCCCCGGCGGCCTGAACCCGGCCTGCGATGCCAATGGAATGCAGACTGTGTACATGCTTACCGCACTGGCCGCGAACCCAGGACCGGTTGGCGTAAGCGCCAGCAAGGTAGTGCGCTCAGAAGTGGTGGCGCCTGCCATACGTCCAGCGGGCGCAATCACCAGTGAAGCTCCCGTGACCGCGGCTTTCTTCGGCGCTTCGGGAATTCCCGGTACCGCGATTGACGGCCGTCCGCACAATCTGGACCGCAGTCTTTCCACCAGCGGTCGCTGCTCGGCGATTGCTCCCGTGGCAACGGATACCAACCAGTCCAGTCTGCAGATGGAAACCGCTCTGAGTAACTTGCGGCAAAGCATTGTGCAGACCGCCAACGCGTCCTGCAATGCTGACGGCACCGCAATTGGCTCCAGCCTCTGCCCGCCTGGTTTGTGGTGGGTACGTGGAACCGCGGTAGCTCCCCGCTTTATTACCAGCGGAGGCGGAAGCGGCACATCTGGCACGACGGGTACCACCGGAACAACGGGTACTACCGGTTCGGCAACCGCGTCCGGAACAACCGGCACCAGCGGATCAAGCGGCGGCGATGGTGGCGGCGACGGCGGTCATCACGACCACCCGGACCCAACACCCACGCCAACCCCCACCCCAACGCCTGTACCCACACCATCGGTCAGCTGCGATCCAACCAATCCCAGTTGCTATTCAAACCTGAATTTGGCGGCCCCCGAGTTGCGGGCTACCGCGGCATTCTTTGCTCCTCAGCTCCCCGCGGTTGCGCTGGAAGCAAATCCAACAGCTCCGTTCGTCGGCGGCACGGGCAACCAGGTAGACACCACGGTCTATCAATCCGCCAGCGTCACCATGCCGCAGAACTCGATTGCCGCACTGAACGCTTTTATTTCTTCCAACATGAACTCGCCAAACTATTTCGCGGTTTCCGCGGCCAGTATGGCGCTCTCTTACGGAACCAGCAGCAGCCCGGCGATTGTGGTCATCACGGACCCGAACCTGAAGCTGACTGGCGCTGGACTTTCCGGCTTTGGCGTCCTGGTGGTCCCCAGTGATTTCGAAATCAACGCTAATCTACAGTGGACAGGCATCGTTCTGGTGCAAGGAGCCAGCGGCCAGTTTACGATTGGACCAAGCGCGAGTGGGTACATCAATGGCGCGGTGATGTTGCAGTCCGGCGCAAGTTTGAATCTGCAGACCACCACGGCCGGTGCTGGAGACTTCCGTATTTCTTACAGCTGTGACGCGGTCGATGCGGCTTTTGCTTCCCTGCCGTTCAAGATCGTCTCAACCTCGGAAACATCGTTCTAGAAGTAAGATTTTTAAAAATCCTTGGAAACAAAAAAGGACGTCGCAACGCGGCGTCCTTATTTTGTATGCGCAAACACTGATCTCGATGCGGCTGCCCATCAGCCATCTGTGAGGCTTTTACGCGCGGCGTCCGGTCAGCACACGCGCTGGCAAGAAGATGATTCCGCGCAGCAGCTCCAGCACGCCTCCAACGGCAATCCCCAGAATACGAAACGGCAGCAGAAGCAACCACACGATGGGATACAGAACCAATGCCAGCAAAGCCATCGGCCAACAGACAACCAGAAGCAGGCACCACAGGATGAAGGTCATCATATTGAGTAATACGCGCGCCGCTATCCTCCGGTTCCGTGCTTAGACTCTTAGAACATTGCTGTTTTCTTCGCTTGCTGCTCCGTCCTAATCTGCTGATTACGAACAACTTATCCAGAAGAGCCTCTTAAGTGTTAACTACTTAGGGTCTTCCCTTATTCCCGCGGTAACTTGCCCATCCGGACAAGGCACGGCAGAATGCCCTCAATCTTCACTCGAGAGTTGTGCCGCCGCTTCAAACGGATTTTTCAGGCTGATGTGGTTCAGCCTGGGCTCAGAAGACCAAAGGTCCCCTCAATCAGTAAAAGAAGAAGGATTTGAATGATGCGACTCAGCAACATTTCGCGGAGCTTTGCTTCCACTGCAACACTGTTACTCTTCCTGACGCTCATCAGCGCACCCGGCATGGTTCGCGCTGACGATAATGGCGACCAGAAAGCCCCGGTCATTGAGAAAGTTACCTTTACTTTTGATTCAGGCAACCCCAGCCCAGTGCAGATGGATATCTTCGGCCACGGCTTTGGCAACAGCTTGCCGCCGGTCGTGCTCCTGGACGGCCTGGACCAATCCGTCCACATCTTCACTGACACGCATATCACCGTGGCGCCGAACAAAATTGCTCCCGGTGGTTACGTTCTGCGCGTTACCCGTGCGGTCCTCCGCCGCGGCAAAGACAGCAAGGACGGCGGTGGTGATGATGACAGCCGTACCGGGCTGTTTGACGTAACCATTGGCGCCGTCGGCCCCAAAGGCGACAAAGGCGATCAAGGACCTAAAGGCGACAAGGGTGATACCGGCCCGCAAGGCGCTCAGGGCGCCAAAGGCGATAAGGGCGATAAGGGCGACAAAGGCGATACTGGACCGCAAGGCCAACAAGGTCCTCAGGGACCTGCTGGTCCGCAAGGACAGGCTGGCAAGAATGGAACGAACGGAGCCAACGGAGCTCAAGGTCCGCAAGGCCCTCAAGGTCCAGTCGGGCCCCAAGGCCCCAAAGGTGATACCGGTCCGCAAGGGCCGCAAGGACCTCCGGGACCTTCCAGCAATCTCTTTGGCGCGAACACTCAAGGTGCCGTGGCAGGTAGCGGAGCCAGCTGCACCGTCGGCGAAATCATTCTTAGCGCCGGTAGCGTAACAGTAGGCGTGCCGGCCAACGGGCAAACTTTGCCAATTGCAACCAACGGGGCGTTGTTTAACGCGCTGGGAACCAGATTTGGAGGCGACGGTAAAACTACGTTCGGCGTCCCGGATCTGAGGAACACCGCGCCCAACGGCCTGACTTACTCTATCTGCGATAGCGGCGTTATCGCCGTGAAGCGATAGACCATTCATAAACTGCAAATCGCATTTTAAGTTTCAAACGAAAAGGCCCGCGTTGTCCGCGGGCCCTTTTTGTCTTGTCGCTGCGCTCCAAAAACCGCTTGAGCGGGCTGGATATTGGTCAGACTAATTTGCTCCTGTTGCAGCGGGCTCGGCGCGCGAGTCGGCCTCTCCCTTATTCTTCAAACCCTCTATATCCCGATAATCTCGCCCTTTGCGTTTACGTCCACGCTCGCCGCGCGCGAAACTTTAGGCAATCCGGGCATCAGCATCATGTTGCCGGAGATCACCACAACAAATCCTGCGCCTGCGGAAAGAGACGCGTCCGTCACGTTGAGCGTCCATCCAGAAGGCGCTCCCAGCATCTTGGGATTGTCCGTGAACGAGTACTGCGTCTTGGCGATGCACACTGGCAGCTTGCCAAAACCCCAGTCCTTGAACTGTTGCAGCTTGGCTTTTGCTTTGTCGCTCAGATTGACGCCTGCTGCGCCGTAGATGTTGGTGGCAACTTTGGCAATCTTGTCTTCTAGCGCGTCTTCGAGCGTGTAGATCGGCTGGACATTGGGGCTCGGGTTCTTGTCGATCGTCTCCACAACTTTCTGCGCCAGCGCCATGGCCCCTTCGCCACCTTTGGCAAAAGCTTCACTCAACGCAAATTCAGCGCCGTGCTGCGCGCAGTAGTCGGCCATGCGCTTCAGGTCGGCATCGGTGTCGTTGGGGAAGCGGTTGATCGCCACCACCACCGGCACACCGAAACGTTGCATGTTCTGGATGTGACGAGCCAGGTTCGGGAAACCTTTCTCCAGATCGCCTTCACCTTGGTTGCGCAAACTTTGCACCGTGGTGACCAGAACGGCGCAGGCCGGAGCGATTCCGGACGAGCGCATCACAATATCAAAATACTTTTCCGCGCCCAGGTCGGCGGCGAATCCGGCTTCGTTCACCACGTAGTCGGCCAGCCGCACACCCATCATTTGCGAAATAATGCTGCTGGTGCCGTGCGCTATGTTGCCGAACGGCCCAGTGTGCACCATGGCCGGCGTGCCTTCCGTGGTCTGCACCAGGTTGGGAAGGATCGCGTCCGTCAGCAGGGCCATCATGGCGCCGCTGGCGCTCAGGTCTTTAGCGCGGATCGGTTTGCCTGATTTGGAAACGCCTACGATAATCGAATCGAGCCGGTGGCGCAGATCTTCAAGACCGTTGGCCAAGGCCATCACGGCCATCACTTCTGACGCCGCCGTGATCACGAAACCTGTTTGGCGGGTGGGCCCGCCCTTTTTCTCGCCAATTTCCACGGTGATGCGCCGCAGCGCGCGGTCATTCATGTCCATGGCGCGCGGCCAGGTGATCTGGTCAGGATCAAGCTGCAGATCGTTGCCGTGGAAAAGATGGGCGTCCACCAGCGCGGCCAAGAGATTGTGGGCCGACGTGATGGCGTGAAAATCTCCGTGAAAGTGCAGATTGATTTTCTGGCTCGGCTCGATCTGCGACTTGCCTCCGCCGGCGGCTCCGCCCTTCATGCCGAATACCGGACCGAGCGAAGGTTCGCGGGAGGTGATGATGGTCCTACGGCCAATACGTTCCAGTCCTTGCGTGAGACCAATGGACGTAACGGTCTTACCTTCACCCGACGCCGTGGGTGTGGTGGCTGTTACCAGAATCAGCTTTCCGCGCTTGGGAAACTTCGGGTCAGCGAGCAAGCCCAGGTTCAGCTTGGCGCCGTGACGGCCCAGCGGTTCGTAGTGGCTTTCAGGCAGATTGAGCTTGCCCGCAATGGTTTGGATCGGCAGTAAATTTTGGCTCATATAGGCAAACGGACGAGTCTACATGTTCCCACGCAAGGCCAGCAAGGCCCATGTTGATACTCGTGTTGTTCCTGCGGTCACGTTGGTGAAGCAGCGGCAACCTAAGAGGCACACAATCAACGGCTTGTTGGCTGGACAGCAGAATGTTCTCGGCGCAGTGGCTTGCGATATTTCACGGTCACGACAAGGAAGTGGTAACCTTATTAGAGTTCTTTTCTGAGCACCCGTAGTTCAGTGGATCAGAACGCTCGCCTCCGAAGCGAGAGGTCGCAGGTTCGAGTCCTGCCGGGTGCGCCATTCCTCACGGTCGACTGGCAATTCTTCACATGGTCAAATTAGGCGTCTTCAATTCAGCGCCCGCGATCATCGTTGCATGCTCCGGATAAACCAGGGTTTCTCCGCTCGAAAACGCCGGCGCCACCGGCAACGCCGCGATCAATTTGCGGGTGTACGCATGCAACGGGTTAGTAAAGAGCTCGGCCGTTTTGCGGCACTCAACGATCTCCCCCTGGGACATCACTGCCACGCGATGGCTGATCTTGGCCACCGAAAGAAGATCATGCGAAATATAAAGGATGCTCATCCCCAGCTTCCTGCTCAGACTTGAAAACAATTCCAACACTTCTGACTGGATAATGATGTCCAGCGCGCTGGTTGGTTCGTCGGCAATCAGCAGCGGCGGACGATGCAGCACAGCCATGGCGATGAGCACGCGCTGGGCCTGGCCCACGCTGAGTTGCGCGGGGTATTGCCGCAGAAATGTTTCGTCCGCCGGAAGGCTTACACTTTCCAGGGCTCCGAGAACGGCGCGCGTACATTCTTCGCGTGTGGTGCGCCGGTGAATATTCCATGCTTCTTCCATCTGCGTGCGGATCCGCAGCGCTGGGTTCAAGGAAGAAATAGGACTCTGCGATACCAACGCAATCTCTTTTCCTCTCAGACCACGCATTTCTTTCTCTTTCAGCGGCAGCAAATCGCGACCATTGAATTGAATGGAACCCGACATCTTGCCGCCTTTAAGAAAAAGCAGCTTCAGGATGGCCAGAGCCATGGTGCTCTTGCCGCATCCGCTCTGTCCTACCAGTCCCAGAATCTCTCGCGGACGCACGTCGAGCGCGAGGTCACGCAAGACCGCGGGACGTCCTGGATAGCTGGCCGAGAGGCGGAGCGACAAAACTGGTTGGGCGTTCATAAGAAGTTCTGGCATTAGCGGTTCTGTGCTACCTCACTGCCGAGCGACAGCTGATCAATGTTCCAATACACCTGCGGCCGCAAAACTACCGGGTGCGCGTTGCGTAGGTTCTTAGACACCGCCGACATCGCGTTCTTGTTCACCAGATAGATGAACGGTTCCTGCTGCCACACAATTTCCTGCACGCGGTCAACGGCTTGCTTGCGCTTCTTCTGGTCGAGCGTGGACGCCTGGGCCCGCATCAGCTTGTCAATCTCCGCTTCCCATGTGGTGGCTGGAGTTTTCTGCTCCGGGTTCCACTGGTGCTGCTCCGCCGAACTCAGCCAGACATTCATTTGCGAATTGGGGTCAAGATCGTTGTTCACCAATCCCAGCAATGAAGCCTCGTAGTCAAACGTCCGCGTGATGCGCTCAATCAGAGACGGGAAATCCAGCGTGACCACGTTCAACCGGATTCCGATCCCAGCGAGGTCCTGCTGGATCATGGTCGCCATGCGTTCGCGATATTTATTGCCGGCATTGGTGATGATGGAAAACTCCACCGCATGTCCTTCGCGATCGCGAAGCACGCCATTTTGCAGGCGAAATCCATCGTTAGCCAGCATCTGCAATGCGGCCTTCTGGTCAAAAGCATGCGGCTGGAGCTTGGCGTTGAACCAGACTTTGTTCGCGGGAGATACCCAGCTCACCGCAGGTTGCGCGTGTCCGCGAAAGACCACACGCGCCAGATCTTCACGGTTAATGGAGTTGGAGATCGCCCGGCGGAAATTCGTGGAAGTAAACCACGCTTTCTTGTACGCCGGCAGCGGCGAAGATGCTACCTGGTTAAACCACATCTGTTCGGAATCGAGCGAAACGCCGGCTTCGGTCACCGTGCCCGGCGCCTGCGCTGCCAACTTGTCAAAATATTCCGGATCCACTGCGTTGATGAAGTCAATTTCACCGCGTACCAGGCGGAGCATCTCAACGTCACGGTTCTGCTGGATATCCAGACGAACAGAATTGATATATGGCAACTGGACACCAGCGGCATCGTGCTTCCAGTAATTCGGGTTACGTTTCAGCAACAAATAAGAACCGGCTTTGTTCTCGGCTACATAATAAGGTCCGAGCACTGCCATCTCTTTCTTGGGTGAAGACGCGGACATGATCGCGACCTGATCAAAAAGCTTGTCCAGTCCGACGACCGGTGCCGGAAAGATGACAGTAACCCGGTCCTTGGCTTCCACCTTGGTGATGACTTTGCCTTCGGCCGAACGGAATGAATCTCCGGTAGGCGAGTGCAGTGCGGGGTCCATCAACTGTTGCATGGTATAAGCGACATCGTCGGCAGAGAACGCCGTGCCGTCAGAAAAGTGCACGCCAGCGCGAAGCTTGAAGCTAATCGTCTTCCCTTCTTCACTGACTTTCCACGAAGTCGCCAACTCGGGCTCCAATTGCTGAGTAAGCCGGTTCAAGCGCATCAGCACGCCGCCGGTGAGATAACGCACGGTTTCGGACGACTCATCGGCCATCAATACCGGGTTCAACGTTTTGGGCTCCGAATGCAAGCAGAACCGCAGCTGGCTTCCGGATTGCGCGAAGGCCGCACCGGTGACCGCAACGAATAAAAGTAAAACTCCAAGACGAACCAGACGTTGTCTCATACAGAAAGCTCCTGTTTTTTCATAGCAAGGTGAAAGCAACTAACGACGGCGATCAATAGAACTAAAGGAACGAATTGCCAGGGCTGAGAGGAAAGAGGCGAGAAGCTTTCCAGCTCACGCAGCAGGCTACCCCAGGACGGAAGCGGCTCCGCCACGCCCAGACCAAGAGCACCCAGGTTGGCCTCCGCAAGAATGAAGACCGGCACGGCGATCCAAAATTGTGCGTAAAGTACCGGTTTCAAGTTGGGAACAATATGCCGCCACAACAGCCGGAAGCCGCCGCTGCCGGAAGCGCGCGCGCGCAGAATGAAATCCGACTGGCAAAACGTGCGGGCGTCGGCACAGATCACGCGCGCAGCCGCGGCCCATCCCAGGCAGCCGAGCAAGGCAAAAGTGATCAACACGGACGTAAACGGCGCAGTGTTCAAAGGCAGCAGAGCGCGTACGGTAATCAACAAAAACAGCCAGGGCAAAGACAGAAATAAATCCGTCGCGGCCATCACGCAACGCTCGAGCCATCCGCCAACGAACCCCGCCGTCCCACCAATTAGCGCGGCCAGAATGCTGGCCAGCAACGCGGCTGCGGGGGCCAGCAAGAGAGAAACGCGCGTACCGTAAAGCACGCGGGAAAAACGGTCGCGGCCCAGAGAGTCCGTACCCAGAAGATGCTGGTGCGAAGGCGCGGCGTCCGGAACGTCACGAAACTGGCGGGCGTAAGGCGCAGGCGCGACAAAGTCCGCGAACAAGCACGCGGCGGATACCACGACCAGAAAAGCCAAAGCTGTGATGCGGGCCACCTTCATACTGCACCTGCCCGCGCCGAATTGCCCAACAGGTCAGACGCAGAGTTGGCCACCAGCGTGACCGCGGTGACAACCATGGTTAAGTTCACCAGCAGTTCCAGGTCGCGACCGAGAGCGGCCTTCCATGCAAGTTGTCCAATGCCCGGCAGATCGCAGAGGGCTTCCACGGGAATGGCAGCGGCGAACGCAACACTCACAGAGACTCCGGCCAAAGCCAGCAACTGCGGCGCGGCCACGGGAAGCACGTGCCACAGCAGCACCCTGGTTCCGCCTAATCCTTTTGCTCTTGCCGTTAACACGTGCGGCATGGCCGCAGTGCGCGCAAGCAAATTTCGCGCGTAGCGGAAGATCTTGGGAAACACGATCAACCCTAGCACTAACCGCGCTGGCGCCTGAGCGATCACAAATAAAATCGCCATCACCGCCGCGGGTACACAAAGCAAGACTCCGGCCAACAAGCTGCCGAACAAGTCGACAAACCAGCTTCGTGACATCACGGACGCCAGCGCCAGCGTAAGGCCAAGGGTCCACGCCAGAGCCAATCCCAGTCCCACGGACTTAAGTGTTTCCGGCAAGCGATCCTTAAGAAGCTGAGTGACGGGTTGCTGCAACGTGCGTGAAGTTCCGAGGTCGCCGTGAAGTAACCGTCCTAGGTAACGAACATAAAATCCTGCCAGACTGTCTTGACTGGAACGCGATTGCCGCAACGCCTGCATGCTCTGCTGGCTTAAACGGCTGTCGAGGTCAGATTCGTCCGTGCCGAAGCCGGGCGCCACGCGGACGAGCGTTGCTCCCAGAAAGCCGCCGAGCAACAAGATGACCGCCAACCTGGTCGCGTGCACGGCGACCGTGCGTGTTGCGCTCCGAGCTGACGATGAGGAATTCATTGAGGTTGGTTTCGGTTTCTCAACTCCTTATTACAAGGTGGGTTGTACAGGAGCTTGCGCCAGTTGTGCCGCAGCCACCACCGGGTCAGTTTGCGCGTGGTGTTGCTGTTTCACGGAATACATTTTTCTATCGGCTTCAGCCAGCAGGCGCTCGGCGTCCACGCCGTCTTGCGGATAAAAAGCAGTGCCCATGCTCAAGGACAACAAATTCTTTCCGCACACTTGCTGTCCGGCTTGTTGTGCCAGAGAATTCAGCAGTACTGCCTTCTCTTTCACCGCCGCCGGCGTAATATTGGGAGCGATTACCACGAACTCGTCGCCGCCCATGCGGGCCACGTAGTCGTACTCGCGGCATACGTCGCGCACCAGCCGCGCAAAAATCTTCAGGGTCTTGTCGCCTTCCAGGTGGCCGTAGGAATCGTTGATCTGTTTGAATCCGTTGAGATCGCACACCATCACGGCAACTGTGGAATTTTCGCGTTTACAACGCGCCAGTTCCTGGTCCAGATGCATGAACAAGGACCGGGCATTGGGCAAGCCGGTGAGGTAATCAGTGGTGGCGGAATTTTCCGCGAGACGGAACTTCAGAGCATTTTCGATCGAGAGCGCCACTTTCGCGGTGATGGCCTGCAACACTCGCACGTGGTCCTTGGCAAAAGCGTCAGGCTCAATCTGGTACAGCGCCAGCACTCCTACCAGGCCTTTCAAACCTTCCAAGGGGATGGCCAAAGCAGACTTCAGTTCCACGGTGCGTTTGGGATCGTCAGCATAGCCGGGCTCCACCATGGGATTGCCATTGATGATGGCTTTTGCGTTCTGCGCTACCCAACCGCAGAGACCTTCGCCAACAGGAATGGTCAGCGATGAAAACACGCGGAAGTTGTCGCCACTTACGAACTCGGGAACCAGCATGTCGCCCTTGAGCACATAGGTGACGAACGCATCGTACGGAATCAGCTTACGCAGCTTCACGGAAACCAGGGAGAGCGTTTCGTCCAGACTCAGTGAGCTGCCCAGTCCCTGGCCGAGTTCAAAGAGCGTTTGTGCTTCCTGTTGTGCGGAAGCAATTGATGCCAGGAAATCTCTCTGTCCGCCTGAGCGCGAAGCGGTGCTTTCAAATCCGGCCGCTGGCTTCTCGCCGCGTTCAACTTTATAAGGCGCAGGACTTTTCAACTCCTCGCCTTCACCCAGACTGCTAAGCGCCAGGCGCTCCAGTTCCACGTAGCGGCGCCGCAGTATGTCCACGATCTTCGGATCGAATGAGACTCCGGCTTCCGATACAACTTCTTGAATCACTTTATCCAGCGGCAGGGCCTTGCGGTACTGGCGGTCGGTGGCCATGGCGTCAAAGCAATCCACGGTGGAAAGAATGCGCGCGCCGATGGGGATCTCTTCGCCTTTAAGTCCGGTCCCCGCGCGCATCGCAGTCAAACTTCAAGACGCAGACGGAAATGAGTTAGCGTGCACCGCCGTGGACCTGAGCGCCGGTGGCATGGGCGTGGATGGCTTGCAAGCAGTCGTAGACCAACACTCGGAAGTGCGCGTTACTTTCCAATTGCCCGACTCAGAAGCACCTTGTGCGGTAACAGCGCATCTGGCTTGGGTGGACAACGCACAAGGCCGCGCCGGACTCTCCTTTTGTAACGTATCGACGGACGCACGCCAGGAAATTCTGCAATGGCTGCGCCAGCAGATGGTGAGCGAAGGCTGGAACATTCAGCCTGAGCCAACCGGGCAGCCTGAGCCAAGTGGGCCAATGCCTGTCCTGCCTGGCCCAACTTGGGCCAACGTGGCCCAATAAGCCCGCCGCGGTTTCCTTCGCACTTCCTGATTTCAATCACTTACAACCCAACATGTTTGGAACAGCACTTGCCTTAGTACGTGGTGTCGCGCCGTGCTTGAAGTGCCGACGAAGAATTGCTAAAGAGCCAAAAAGAAATGAACTCATACCACCAGAAGGACGCAATGAACAAGAGACAGTTTGGAATTAGGAGAAAGCAGAATTTGAACATCATCGCGATGTTTATATTGGTCGCGGCCATGGTGATACCGGCCAAGGCCGAACACAAGAAATGGTCGTCTGACCTGGAAGGCCGGGCGTCCAACGTTCCCACAGACGTGATCATTCAGTTCACCACCACTCCCACGCAGAAGCATTACGACAAAGTGGGCAAGCATGGCGGCACGGTAAAGACCGATCTTTCCTTCGTAAAGAGCCTGCACGCTTCCGTTACGCCGGAGCAGTTGGCGCTGCTCGCGAATGATCCCGAAGTAGCTTACATCTCTCTGGACCGCAGCTTGAAGGGCCACATGAACAACGCCGCGCAGGCCGTGAATGCTCCTTATGCCTGGGCACTCGGCCTGGACGGCAGCAACATCGCAGTCGCGGTCATCGACAGCGGCATTCAAGACAACACCGCCGTCAGCAATGTGAATTCTTCGATCGGCAAGAAAGCTCCGCTTGCCGGCATGAAGGGCAACACGGACCTGAACGCTAAAACTTCAAACACGTCACGAGTGGTCTATAGCCAGTCGTGGATCAGCGACAAAGCGGGTGCGCTGGACATGTACGGTCACGGAACGCACGTAGCCGGGATCATCGCGGGCAACGCTTCGAATTCGACGGGCTCCGACTACTCCAAGTCATTTAAGGGAATCGCTCCTAACGTCAACATTGTGAACCTGCGAGTGCTGGACTCCAACGGCATGGGAACTGACAGTGGTGTGATCGCAGCGATTCAGACTGCGATTCAGTTGAAATCAAAGTACAACATTCGGGTCATCAACCTCTCACTGGGCCGTCCGGTCTATGAGAGCTACATGATTGATCCGTTGTGCCTGGCGGTGGAAGCTGCCTACAAAGCCGGCATTGTGGTAGTGGTGGCCGCCGGTAATGAAGGCCGCAACAATGCCCAGGGCAATAATGGCTACGGCACCATCGGGGTTCCGGCCAACGATCCTTACGTGATCACCGTAGGCGCCATGAAGACCATGGGCACGCCTACGCGCGCGGACGACCTGATCACCACCTACAGTTCCAAAGGTCCCACGGCGATTGACCACATTGTGAAGCCGGATCTTGTGGCGCCGGGCAACCTCCAAGTATCGCTTTCCACCTGGGGGACAACATTGGTTACCAACTTTCCCGGCAATGCCGTTCCGATCAGTTCTTATTCCTCGGCCAGCCAGAGTGGCAACACCCAAGGACAATGGAACCCGTACTTCACCATGAGCGGCACCAGTATGGCGGCTCCAGTGGTAAGCGGCGCCGCGGCACTGCTGCTGCAAGCGCATCCGGAACTGACTCCCGACCAGGTGAAAGCGCGGTTGATGAAAACCGCGTCCAAGACCTTTCCTTCTTACAGCAGTTACACCGATCCCGACACGGGCATCACTTACACCAGCCAGTATGACGCGTTCACCATCGGCGCAGGTTATCTGGACATACAAGCTGCACTCAACAGCAATGACCTGGGAACGGGAACAGCGAAGTCGCCTAAAGCACAGTATGACCCCGTGACCAACAGCGTGTACTTCGTGAGTGACTCTTCCGCCATGTGGGGCAGCTCAGCCATGTGGGACGCTTCTTCCGTATGGGGAGCCAACGTTTTTGTTGGCGGCCAGTCCGCCATGTGGGGCAGCTCGGCGATGTGGGGCTCCAGCGCCATGTGGGGCAGCAGCTCAACGCAGGGCTTTAGCGCAATGTGGGGATCCAGCGCCATGTGGGGATGCGTTAACACCGCTGGCAGCCAATCCATGAGCATACGAATCAACGGCGAGAAATAGCTATTCCGGGTCGCCCATCAGCATTCAAAACGAATTTAACGGTAAACAAAAAAGGATTATGAAAATGAAATCGACGGAAACCAACAATCGAGCACAGTCATTCTGGGGTCTGCTGGCGCTTCTACTGGTCCTGCTTCCGGGACTGATGTTCGGGCAGTCTGCAAAGATGTCTCACGAACTGAACAGCCTTTCCGGGGCCGAGTCCGTGGACGTTATCGTGCAGTATCACAAAGTCCCAACACAAACGCACTTTGACCGTGTGCACTTTCGCGGCGGATCGCTCAACAGGGACTTGCACCACGTAAAGGCTGGCGCGTTTCGCGTTCCAGCAGCCAGGCTCGCTGAACTCAGCAACGATCCGGACGTAAAGTTCATTTCGCTGGACCGGCCGGTGCGCGCCACATCGACGTCAAGCACTCCGGACCTCTACGCACAAGCGGTGCTGGCCCAGGCCGCCCAAGGCCAGTATGACGGCACCGGCATCGGCATCGCCGTGATCGACAGCGGAATCACCAGCAACGCGGATTTTGGCACGCGCGTGGTTTACAGCCAGAACTTTGTTGTTGGCCAGCTTTCGGCCGACGACGGCTACGGACACGGCACCCACATTGCCGGCATCGCGGCGGGCAATGGCGCCAACTCGACTGGAGCTAACTTCTCCAAGACGTTTACTGGAATCGCCAGCAAGGCGAATCTCATCAACCTGCGCGTTCTCGATCAAAACGGGTCGGCCACGGACAGCGCGGTCATCGCCGCTATCCAGACGGCCATCCAACTCAAGAGCACCTACAACATCAAGGTGATCAATCTTTCGCTCGGACGTGGAGTTTACGAAAGCTATACTCTCGATCCGCTGTGCCAGGCAGTTGAGTCCGCCTGAAAGCCGGCATCGTGGTAGTAGTCGCTGCCGGCAACGATGGCCGCAACAACTCCGCCGGCACCAATGGTTACGGCACCGTCGATGCTCCGGGCAACGATCCTTATGTAATTACCGTGGGATCCATGAAGCCCATGAGCACGCCGGACCGCGCCGATGATCTCATCGCCAGCTACAGCTCGAAGGGCCCGAGCCTGGTTGATCACATTGTGAAACCCGACCTGGTTGCTCCGGGAAACCAGATCATCTCCGTGCTGGCTTCAACCAGCGCGACTCTTTACAACTCGACCGATGCTGTCCCCACCAACTATTACAACAACAACGGCACCACGGCGGCCTCCACAAACTACTTCAGCCTGAACGGCACCAGCATGGCGGCCGGCGTTGTGAGCGGAACCGCAGCCCTCATGCTTCAGCAAAATCCGGCGTTGACGCCTGACCAGCTTAAGGCACGCCTGATGAAGACCGCGTACAAGACTTTTCCTACGTTCAGCACGGCGACGGACCCTTCCACCGGCCTGACCTACACGAGTCAATATGACATCTTCACCGTGGGAGCTGGCTATCTCGATATCCAGGCCGCGCTGCAGGATAACGTACTGGCGCCCAACACCGTAGGCGCCGCTCTGTCACCGTCCGTGGCCATTGACGCTTCCGGCAATTTCTATCTTTCAACCGGATCCTCAACCGCCTGGGGCAACTCAGTCGCCTGGGGCACTTCCGTGGTCTGGGGCACATCTGTTCTCTGGGGAACGAGCACAAACGGCACGTCCGTTTTGTGGGGCACTTCAGTGGCCTGGGGCACCAGCACCAGCCAGGGTTACAGCGTCCTCTGGGGAAGTTCCAGCAACTCCGGAACGTCAGTGCTCTGGGGATCCTCAACCGGGTCCAGCAAGGGCACATCCGTGCAGGTCCTGGGAGAATAAACGAAAATAAATAAACGAGAATAAATAAACTCGGGCTGTTCGACTGCAAAGTTGAACAGCCCATTTTTTATGGGCGCGCCACTGACAGCTGATTCACTAGACAAGGTTAGGCCTGCCCCAATTCAATTCCCTTTCGCACAAACTCCCGTCACGCCGACGGCGATTGTTATAATCGAACCGCGCTGTAATCGAACCTCTTATTGACTCCGGCGCCGTCTAGCTCAACTCATCCGGAGCAACCCATGGCGGGTCCCAAGATTTCCTCGGCCGCGCCGCTTCTTGAACTTCTCCTGAGACTTTGGGCCCGAGACCGGCATCGTGCGCAGGCAGGTCAAAAGGCCTGACAAGCTCACCAACATTTCGCAGTCTAACCGCATTCGAAGGAGTTATTGATGAACCCCCGTCGCAATTCCCTCTTCACCGTCATGTTTCTCCCAGTCATGTTTCTGGCGTTAGTATTCATTTCCATTCCTTCGATAGCGCAAAGCGCGTCCGGGAACCAAGCCATCGCGTCCCGGACCGCGGACGTGGATGGAGTCAAATTTCATTACATGATCGCCGGTCACGGCCCCGCAGTGCTGCTACTGCATGGCTACGCGGAAACCTCTCGTATGTGGAAACCGATGATTCCGCTGCTCGCAGACAAATTCACGGTGATCGCTCCGGACCTCCCCGGCATTGGCGATTCGAGCATCCCCGCGGATGGATTGAACATGAAGACTTCCGCCACGCGCATCCATGCTCTGGTGAAATCTTTGGGAATAGAAAAAGCCCGGGTTGTGGGCCACGATATTGGATTGATGGTCGCCTACGCCTACGCCGCTCAGTTCCCGGCGGAAACGGAAAAACTTGTCTTGATGGACGCTTTCCTTCCCGGCGTGCCCGGATGGGAAGCGATCTACAACAACCCGGCTATCTGGCATTTCCGTTTTAACGGACCAACACCAGAATTGCTGGTGCAAGGCCGTGAGCGGACGTACTTCGAACATTTCTGGAACGATTTCGCGGCTGACAAAACTCATTCCATTCCCGAAGCCGAGCGCCAGGCTTACACAGCGGCCTACGCCCGTCCGGGACGCATGCGCGCAGGCTGGGCGTACTTTGTTTCTTTCATTCAGGCGGCCAAGGACTTTGAGCAACTCTCGCAAACCAAACTGACCATGCCCGTCCTGGCCGTGGGCGGCGAAAAAGCCAACGGAAAAGCGCTGGGAGAGCAGGCAAAACTTGTAGCGACGGATGCTACCATCGTGGTCCTGAAAAACACGGGCCATTGGGTGATGGAAGAGAACTTCAAGGAAAGCAGCGAAGCGTTGCTGAAGTTTCTATAAAAAAATAAGGGCAGCAATATTTCAGATGCGTCCTGCGTTTAAACGTAGGACGCTTTTTCTTTTGCGGGGTACTATTCCCCAGATCGAACGCGTTTCCATTGATTGCTTCAACTCGCTTTTCATAGAGAGGTGAAACATGTTCCCCCAGTTGTTTCAATTTGCGGATTGGAGTTTGCTTCTGTTGCGCTTAATGGTGGCTGCGGTATTCGTCACCAGCGGTTCGAGTCATCTCAAAGATCCCAAGGGGCGCGCCGCCAGCATCGGGATGAGCGCAGGCTTTACGGTTTTTCTCGGTCTGGCCGAGGTAGCCGGCGGACTCGGCGTTGCCTTTGGTGTAATGACGCAATTGGCTGCGGCCGGGCTGATTCTGCTGATGCTGGGGGCCATCCAGAAGAAAATTTTCGTCTGGCATACAGGATTCTGGGGCGGCAAAAGCTCCGGCTGGCACTACGACCTTATGTTGGTCGTGATGAATCTCGTGATTATCTGCACCGGAGGCGGCAGGCTGGCGTTGTGGAAGTAAGTTGCCTTGGTCAAGTCTGCAAAGCTTAAACAGCAAACCGGTAGTACGTCCGGTTTGCCGTGACGTGCGTCACCAGTAACATTGGCTGCTCCGGCTAGAGTGTTTCGCTTATATAAGTTTGCCGCGGCAGGACGTATTCATGAGAGCACTACTCAGGGGTCCCACCACTCTTCATGTTTCATCTGGATTACGTCTCTTGTTTGCTCACCGTGCTGTCTACCTGGATGGTTGGAAAACGCATGTGGCATGGCTGGATTGTGGCTGGAGCCAACAGCGCCATCATTATGGTGATTGGCCTGCGCACCGGACAGTGGGGTTTTATTCCAGCCAACATTTTCTGCATGGCCATCTATGTCTACAACATCTCGAGTTGGCGCAACTCGCAACAGACAGTCGCGGAGTCGCCAAGCATCACGCCGTCTGGTAGGCTGGTCGGGCTAAGAGAAACCGTTGTGAACGCTCCAGCCCCCTTCCACAAGGCGAGAAGGCTGGCCCGGTTCCAGAACAAGCGGGCAGTTCACAAGCACGGCGTTATTCAAGAAGGCGTTCTTCAACCAAACAGCGATGAGCGAATCGCCCGCGATCGAATTCGACCACGTCCAGTTCCGGACTACCGGGAATCGAGTACTCCTCTCTGACCTGAACCTCGCCGTCCGCGCAGGCGAAATTCTCATGCTGCTGGGTCCCAGTGGCTCCGGCAAGACAACAACTCTCAAACTGATTAACAACTTGCTCCCAGCGAGTGCGGGCCAAGTGCGCGTGGAAGGCCGCGCGCTGGCGGAATGGGACGTGATCCAGTTGCGCCGCCACATTGGCTACGCCATCCAGGAAGGCGGGCTTTTTCCGCATTACACGGTTTGGAAAAACGTAGCGCTGGTTCCCCGACTGGAAAACTGGGACGCAAAGCGCGTTGCCGCACGAGTGGACGAAGTGATGAACATGGTGGGCCTGCCGCCGGGCGAATTCGCGCAACGTTACCCTGCCCAGATCTCCGGAGGACAGCGCCAGCGCGTTGGACTGGCCCGCGCCCTGGCCGCCGATCCCCCGATTCTCTTGATGGACGAACCCTTTGGCGCGCTCGATCCGCTGACCCGCTCGGAGTTGCAAAAGGAGTTCAAGCACCTGCAACAACGCCTGAACAAGACAGTCGTCTTTGTCACACATGATGTGAGTGAGGCCCTGCTGCTGGGAGATCGCATTGTCGTAATGGATTCCGGACGAATTGAAGGCATCTATTTGCCGAAAGAATTTTTGGCGTCGCCGGATGCCGGCGTAAAACCGTACGTTGATGCCGTACGCACGACCGCGCAGTTGTTGCAGTCCTGACTCTTGAAGTCGACCTGTTTTCATGGCGACCTGTTATTGATAACAACAAAGATGAAAGATTTTTTTATCAACCACCGGCATGAGATTCTGACGCTGACCGCCGAACACCTCTGGCTGGTCGGAACGGCAATGTTGCTGGCCATCGCAATCGGCATACCGCTGGGAATCTTTCTCACGCGCCACCCGGCGTGGAAGAACCTGGTCCTGCGCAGCAATGGCGTGATCCAAACAGTTCCTGTGCTGGCGTTGTTTGGCTTGCTGCTGCCCGCTCCCTGGCTGGGCGCACGCGCTGATCGCCTGGCCATTACCGCTCTCACCCTGTACGCTCTCTTGCCCATTATCCAGAATACTTTTGAAGGGATCGCTGGCGTGGATGCTCCGGTGCGCGAAGCGGCTATCGCCATGGGACTCACCGGGCGCCAGCTTTTGTGGCAAGTTGAGTTGCCGCTGGCGTCGAACGTGATTGTCGCCGGCATTCGTGTTTCCACGGTGCTTACGGTTGGCCTGGCCACAATTGCGGCCGCCATCGGCGCAGGCGGACTGGGCGAATTTATTTTCGCGGCCTTTCCATGGTGGATAACCACGTGATTCTTGCCGGAGCGATTCCAGCAGCAATCATGGCCTTGTCCGCGGACCTGGTGCTGGCATTGTTTCAGCGGCTGCTGCGCCGCATTTACCACTAAAATTATGGGCCGCCTCTTGATGGATCGGCGAACGTTTCTCGCAGCCGGCGCGTTGGCGCTTGCAGGGTGCCGTCCTGGACGGCGTGGCATCGCCGTGGCGTCAAAGAATTTCACCGAGCAATTGATCCTGGGAGAACTGCTCGCGCAGTATCTGGAAAAACCCACGATTCCGGTTGACCGACGCTTTTATATGGCCGGCACATATATCTGCCATCAGGCGCTGCTGGCGAACCGTATTGATATGTATGTGGAATACACCGGCACGGCCCTTACCTCAGTGTTGAAAGAAAAACCTTTCTCAGACAGTGCGCAGGTGTTGGCCAAAGTAAAAAACGAATACCAGCGGCGCTTTGGCCTGGAAGTACTGCCGTCTTTGGGATTCGATAACAGCTTTGCCATGGTCATGCGCGGAGACCTGGCAAGAACCGGACTACGCAAGCTGTCAGAACTTGCTGCAATCGCTCCGCATCTGCGCATGGGAGTGGGCTACGAATTCCTGGAGCGGCCTGACGGGTTCAAAGGACTGGCCGCTACGTATGATCTCCACTTCGCCGAGCCGCCGCGCGTGATGGACCTGGGGTTGCTCTACCGCGCGCTGCAAAGCCGTCAAGTGGACGTGGTGGCCGGATCGAACACTGACGGGCTGATCGCGGCGCTGGGGCTCGTTGTGCTGGAAGACGATCGACATTATTTTCCGCCGTATGAAGCTGTGCCCATCGTCCATCCGGCATGTTTTGCGAAGTATCCCGGCGTTCGCGACGCCTTGCTGCAACTAGCCGGGAAGATTTCCGCCGAGGACATGCGCCGCATGAACTACGCGGTGGACGGCGAAAAGAAAGACGCTTCCGCCGTCGTGCGCGAATACCTTGCAAGTAAGAACTGGTTTGAGCCTTGCGGTTAGTCTTTGGTCGCGATCAGCAACAAAGCGCCGATACGCTTAAAGTCACGCAACTCTTCCGCGTTCTTGAACCACTTGCCGGAATATGTCTCCGGCGTGGGACTGCGGTCTGGGATGCGATGTGCCTCAACGCCGCTGAATCCGTGCCTCTTGAGCAAGGCAATATACTCGGCTTCTGACAGCGCCTGGACCGCAACTTTGAGCTCTGCAACCCAGCGCAGCGAATAGTGATTGTCCTTGTAGAGGTTAATAAGGATGAAAATCTTGCCGCCCGGAGCGATGACGCGGTGCAGTTCGTCCAACGCCTTGCCCTGATCGGCATGGTAATAGAACGATTCCACGGACAGCACTTTGGTGAACGCATTGTCAGCGGCGGGAATCTTTTCCGCCGATCCCCAGACGTAGCGGATGTTCTTGAAGGCTGGCGACGCTTGCTCTGCGCGACGCAACATTTCATCGGCCACATCAAGGCCAACGATTTCGCCTTTCGTCGCCACGCGGGCCATGCGTCGAGAGGCCCAGCCAGTTCCGCAACCGAGATCCAGGATTCGGTCGGCGGGTTGCAGGTCCATCAGGGCCAGCGTCTGGTCGGTAATGTCGGAATGGTGGTCTTCCATTTCGTCGCCGCGGCCGGCGGCGGCCCACTGGTTGAATTCCTGTTGCAACTTTTGGTCAGCCTGGGAAGGGAGGGTGTTAGCTTTGGGATCCATATTTCTATGTTAATTTTGAAGTCGGATTCGCTCAAGTTGCTCTCCGAACCGGGTGACAAACAACATGACTCAACCTCAATCCACCAAACCTCACTCCACCAAGCCCAATTCGCCCGATGCCCTCTATTGCCCCAACTGTGCCCGCGAAGTAACGGACCCGCTCACCTGTGGCGACTGCTCCGCCGTAATCTGCCGAGTGTGCGGAACTCCGCTGGAATCGTCCGCTGATCTGGGTATGGGATAGCTGCCCGATTCTCCTTCCTTAGCCTTGGACGGGAAAACTCTTGGTGACAATCGAACTTGTGAAGCGTTCTAATAGATGATGACTGCGAGGTTTCCCGCCATGATCCGACTCCATACTTTCCGCCTCAGCTTATTTTGTTCCCTGCTTGTTGCATTCCTATCCAGCAATTGTTTTGCCCAGCAGCCAGCGAGTCGCGTGGTGGATTTGTCCGCTGCGGATGGCACCAAGCTCAAAGCAACTTACTTTGGCGCCAGCAAGCCCGGGCCGGGTGTGCTGCTGCTGCACCAGTGCAACCGGCAACGCAAAATATGGGACGGGTTGGCCCAGCAACTAGCCGCTGCCGGACTCAATGTTTTGACCCTGGACCTGCGCGGGTTCGGTGAAAGCGGCGGAACACCTATCGATAAGGCGACTCCGCAAGAAGCGCAGGCGGAAGGCAATCAATGGCCAAGTGATATTGATATTGCGTTCCAGTATTTGCAATCGCAAAACGGGATAAATCGCGAGGCGATTGGCGTGGGTGGCGCCAGCTGCGGCGTGAACAATGCGGTCCAGACGGCGCGCCGTCATCCGAAAGAAGTGAAGTCGTTGGTGTTGCTCTCCGGCAACACGGATTTTGTTGGCCGCCAGTTTTTGCGGCAGGCCGCCAACCTGCCTCTTTTGGCGTCAGTAGCGGAAGACGATGAGTTTCGGCCATCCATTGATTCCACAAAGTTGCTCTTCGTTATTTCCACCTACCCGAACAAAAGATTTGCATCGTACGAAACTGGTGGCCACGGCGCGGACATGTTTCCGACACATCCTGAACTGCGCACAATGATTGTGGACTGGTACGTGAACACTCTGATGAAAACTCCGGGCCGCGCTCCCGCCTCCAAAGAAACATGGACGGCGACGCCGCAGGTAGAGATGTTAAACATCATCGATCAAGCGGGCGGTCCAAGCCAGGCAGCGCAAAAATTGGCGGAAGCGCGCAAAAGCAATCCGAAAGCGGAATTGTTCAACGAAGCTTTGGTCAATGTAATGGGCTACGAACATATGCAAAGCGGCGATACGAAGGGCGCGGTAGAAATTCTAAAACTGAATGCGACGGCTTTCCCCAATTCGCCCAACGTGTATGACAGCCTCTCAGACGCTTATTTGGCTGACGGCCAAAAAGAACTTTCGCGTGAAAACGCAAAGAAAGCCCTTGAAGCACTGGCAAGCGATACGGCGGACCCGGAAGCAAGACGGAATGCTATCCGCGATAGCGCCCAGCAAAAACTGAAATGATTGGGCGATGGCCAGCACTGACTTGGCGATGGCGGCAACCGCGCAGGATGATATTGTTTGGCAGCGCGAATGCCTATTGGGGTTATACCGGCGTTTTGGTCTTGCGCTCCGGATTAAAGAACGGCATCTTCGCCACGGTGGCCGTTACTTTCTGACGCATGGCTTCAATGGTGATTTCCATTTGCAGCTTCGTGCCGATCTGCGAGTAGGACGTGTCCACGCTGGCCAGGGCAATCATCTTCTTTAAGATGGGCGACCAGGTGGTGGTGGTGGCTTTGCCCACCTGCTTGCCGCCCGAATACACGGGCACGGCCACGCGTGAAGCTTGCGCCGGCGCCGCCGGCGTGAGTCCGAACTGTTCGTAGCGCGCTTCCACTTCCGTCCAGTCAAGTTCCAGGCCGACCATTTGGCGCGGCACACCGTTTTTCGCCTGTTTGGCGAGAGCCGGCTTGCCGACGAAGTTTTCTTTATCCAGGTGAACCATCTTGCCGAAACCGAGTTCGTAAGGCGAATACTTCTGTGACGCGATCAACGCTTTCTTGCTGCTGCTGTAATCAACTTCAATGAGCAAAAGGCCGGCTTCCACGCGGGCGACGTCAAGCGCAAGCATGCCGGCGGCATGAATGTCGAAACGTTTTCCGGCGTCCATCAGCGCGTCCCAGACTCTTACGGCGCTGTGCTTGTCGCTGAGCGGAATCCAGATTTCGTAGCCGAGGTCGCCGGTATAGCCGGTACGGGAGATGTCCACGGGGATGCCGGCAATCTTGCCGCTGGTCATCCGAAAGTATTTCAGGTTGGCGATGTCCGCTTGCGCCACGCTCTTGAGTAGTGCGCCCGACGTTGGCCCTTGCAGCGCCAGAGCGGCAGTTTGCTCGGAGATGTCTTCAATCTGAACGTCCATGTTCAGGCCGTTCTGGCGGAACCAGCGCAAACTGGGATCGGCGGCCGTCCAGCGGTATTTGTTTTCGTCCAGACGCGTGATAGTGCCGTCGTCGATGACCATGCCCTGCTCGTCACACCAGCAGCAGTAGATTACCTGTCCCGGCTTCACCTTGTTGATGTCGCGGGTGATCACGCGGTTCACGAGCTTGGTCGCGTCCTTGCCCGAGATCAGGTATTTGTACAGCGGCGAAATATCAATTAACGCGGCGGCGTTGCGGATGGCGTTGTACTCGTGCTCATGATGCACTTCATACACGCTCACCGTGTAGTAGCCGGACCACTCACGATAGTTCAGGCTGTGGCACAAGGCAAACGTCCGTTCATGGAAAGCGGTACCGACTGGCAAGGCAAGACCTCAAGGTAAGTTGCGAACGGATGATTATACGAGAAAAGACTACCGCTGATGACGCTGATGAGACTGATCGGCGAAGAATCCACCACTGAGGCACGGAGACACGGAGCAGAAGCGGCAGGCAGCTGGTATAACCTGTGTTATACTCGTGGTATGAAGACTGCGGTTTCCCTTCCCGATGATCTGTTCCGCCTGGCTGAAAGGGCGGCGCGAAAGCTCAAGATGTCGCGCAGCCAGTTGTATGCCACCGCCATTGCCGAGTTCATTGACCGCCGCCACGCCCGCAAAATCACCGAGCGCCTCAATGAAATTTATTCTGAGCAGCCCGCCACATTGGCCCCGGCGCTGCATCGGGCACAAACAAAATCTCTCGCAAAGGAACCCTGGTAGCACGTGACTCGCGGAGAGATTTGGTGGGCTGACTTGCCAGAACCACGCGGCTCGGAGCCGGGATTCCGCCGTCCCGTGCTGGTGATTCAGGCTAACGCTTTTAACCGTAGCCGCATCCAGACGGCGATTGTTGCCGTGATCTCCAGCAATCTACGTTTGGCCGATGCGCCTGGCAACGTCCTGTTGCCTGCTTCCGTCAGCGGATTGCCTCGCGATTCGGTGGTCAACGTTTCCCAGATTCTTACTCTAGACCGCGAATTTCTCACGGAAGAAGCAGGTAAGCTCCCAGGACGATTGATGGCAGACGTAGACGCAGGGTTGAAGCTGGTGCTGGAGTTGTGATGGGCACACTGCTGCCCACGAGTTCCACTTCCGAAAGACAACGTTCTCCGTGCCTCCGTGTCTCCGTGGTGAGCGGGTTCCCACACCGCGACAAATCTCCCACCCCTCACGTAAAATAGCCAGTCAGCTTTTACCGGATCGACCCCCAAGGCAGGATTCCCTGACGCCTCCTGCGCTCAAGCCCAAACCTTATGCCATCTGCTGCAAACGGCTCGAAAAAATATGACGTTATTGTGATTGGTGGAGGCCACAACGGCCTGGTCAACGCCGCGTACCTCGCGCGTGCGGGCAAGAAAGTGCTGGTACTGGAACGACGGCACGTGCTTGGCGGCGCCGCCGTGACGGAAGAAATCTTTCCCGGCTTCAAATTCTCCGTATGCTCTTACGTGGTGTCGCTGCTGCGGCCGGAGATCATTCGCGACCTGGACCTGCCCCGCCACGGCCTCGAGATCCTGCCGCTGGACGGCACGTTCACACCGATGCCCAACGGCGACTACCTGTGGCGCGTGAACGACCATGGCAAGACGCATCGCGAAATTGCACGCCACTCGAAAGTCGATGCCGAAGCCTACGACGAATTTGGCAAAGCCATGCAGGCCATGTGCCGCTTTGTAAAGCCGATCCTGAGCATGGTGCCGCCGGATCCCAGCACGCTGAATCCGCGCGAACTGATGAAGCTGTTGTTTATCGGCAAGCGCTTCCAGGGCCTGACCAGCGAAGACAAGTACAACCAGGTGCAGTTGATGACCATGAGCGCCATCGACTTCCTGGACCAGTGGTTTGAAACCGACGTGCTCAAGGCGACGATGTCGGCTTCAGGAATCATCGGCACGTTCCTGGGCGTGCGGTCACCGGGCACGGCGTACGTGCTACTGCACCATTACATGGGAGAAATTGACGGAGCTTTTCGTTCGTGGGGATTTGCCCGCGGAGGCACCGGGGCCATCTCGAATGCGATTGCCGATGCTGCGCGCGAAGCCGGTGTGGAGATTCGCACTGAAGCACCGATCGCGAAGATTTTGGTTAAGGGCAACCGCGCCTACGGAGTCGCGCTGCAAAACGGTGACGAGATTCACGGCGACGTGATTTCGTCCAGTGTCGATCCTCGGCTCACGTTCATCAAGTTCCTGGAAGAAACCCAGCTGCCGGGCGAGTTCGTGGAAGAAATCAAGCGCTACAAGTTTCGCGGGTCGTCGGGGAAAGTAAATATCGCGCTCGATGCCCTGCCGGAATTCAAGTGCCTGCCGGGCGACGGCGCGCATCTGCGCGGGGCCATGTCCATTTCACCCAGCGTGGAATACATGGAACGCGCGTACGATGACGCCAAGTACGGCAACTATTCGCGGCGTCCTTATATAGACATGGTGATTCCGTCTCTCACCGACCCGTCCGTTGCGCCGCCGGGCAAGCATGTGATGTCGTGCTTTGTACAGTACGCGCCGTACAAGCTGCGTCCGGGGTTGAACTGGGACGAACAAAAGGAAGCGTTTGGCAACAACGTGATCGACACCATTGCCGAATACGCGCCGAATATCAAAAACATCATCCTGAACAAGCAGGTGCTCACGCCGTTGGACCTGGAACGCGACTTCGGGCTGAGCGAAGGCAACATCTTCCAGGGCGAGCTCTCGCTGGAGCAGTTGTTCTTCCTGCGTCCCGTGCCGGGTTATGCGCAGTTCCGCACGCCCATCAAGAACCTCTATATGTGTGGATCGGCCACGCATCCCGGTGGCGGAATCATGGGCGCGCCGGGACGGCTGGCCGCGCTGGAAATTCTGAAAGACATTGGCGGCAAGGATAGTGGAGCGAAGTCCTCTCCGGAAAAAGCCGCCAAGGGAGCCAGCTAATCCATGGCCGCGACTCGTGACATAGTCATTATCGGCGGCGGCCACAACGGACTGGTGACCGCTTTCTACCTGGCTAAGGCGGGATTCAAACCGTTGGTGCTGGAAAGGCGAGGACAAGCAGGCGGCTGCGCGGTGACCGAGGAATTTCATCCTGGCTTCCGCTGCTCGGCTTTAGCCCATTCTTGTGGTCCTCTACTGCCGGAAGTGGTCAGCGACATGAATTTGGCGCGGCACGGGCTGAGGATGATCACGCCGGACGTGGGCGTGACAGCGCTTTCGCCGGACGGCCGGGCATTGGTGCTTTACAACGATCTCAAGCGCGCTGCTGACGAGATCCGCAAGTTCTCGGCAAAAGATGCGGCGAAGTATCCGGAGTTTCAACAGTCCCTGGAGAAAATCGGCGGTGTGATTGGCCAGGCGCTGCGGATGACGCCGCCGAACATCGACGATCCGAGCCGCAGCGATCTTTGGGCCATGCTCACCACCGGACGCAGTCTGCGCAAGCTGGGCAAGAAAGATATGTATCGCGTCCTGCGCTGGGGACCGATGGCCGTGGCCGATCTGGTCGCCGAATATTTTGAAACTGAGTTACTGCGGGCAACGATTGCAGCGCGAGGAATCTTTGGGACTTCGCTCGGCCCATGGTCGGCGGGAAGCAGTCTGGTGTTGCTCATCCGCGCGGCGGGCGATTCACATCCTGCGGGTGCCGCGAGCTTTGCGCAAGGCGGCATGGGAGCCGTCACACAAGCCATGGCGGCCGCGGCGAAAGAAGCTGGCGCGGAAATCCGTACGGACGCCGCTGTACAGCAAGTGGTGGTGAAAGATAGCGCGGCGACCGGCGTGATTCTGGCAAACGGCGAAGAAATCAGCACGAAAGCGGTGATTTCCAATGCTGATCCGCGGCGGACGCTCTTGAAGCTTGTTGATCCCACGCATCTGACGCCGGACTTCGTGATGAAGTTGCAAAACGTCCGCATGGCGGGAACAGTGGCCAAGGTCAACCTTGCGCTTTCCGGGTTGCCGAAATTCACGGCGCTGGCTTCGACCAATAACGACGATGCTCTCCGCAGCCGCATACACATTGGCCCGGAGATCGACTATCTGGAACGCGCGTTCGACGAATCAAAGTACGGCAACTTCTCGCCGCATCCGTATCTCGAAGTAGCGATTCCGTCGCTCACGGATGCTTCCTTGGCGCCGGCGGGCAAGCATGTGATGTCCGTTTACATGCAGTTTGCGCCGTACAAGCTGAAAGGCCCGGACTGGAACGCGCAACGCGGCGCGCTCGGCGAAACGGTAATCAAGAAGCTTGCGGAATACGCGCCGGGCATCGCCGATCTCATCGAAGCCCAGCAGATCATCACACCCAAAGACCTTGAAGACACATACGGTCTAACCGGCGGACACATCTTCCATGGCGAACTGGCGCTGGACCAGTTTTTTACCATGCGTCCTCTGCTGGATTGGGCGCGGTACCGCACGCCTATCCAGAACCTTTATCTATGCGGTGCGGGAACGCATCCCGGTGCGGGGCTGACCGGAGGTTCGGGAGCGAACGCGGCAAAGGAGATTGTGAAAGAACTGCGGAAATGACCGAACTTTCACCACGGAGACAGGAGGCACGGAGAAAACCTTCCCAAATTGCCAGAATTGCCAAGATCGCAGTGATTGCCAAGATTGCTAAGATAAGAGGAATGTTTTGGGCTTTGCCAACGTTTTCAATTTTGACAGTTTTGGCAATCGTGGCAATATTGGCAATCTGAGGTTTTCCTGATGTCCATTTATTCCAACACCCGCCCTGAAGTTGCCGCGTCCGAAGCCATGACACTTCCGCAGCGCTACTACACAGACCCTGCGTGGTTTCAGCGCGAGATGGAAGCCATCCACTTTGACATGTGGCTGTGCGCCGGCCGCACCGACCAGATTCCGAATTCCGGGGACTTCTTCACGCGCCAGGTGGGCAATGCCAATGTAATCATCACGCGTGACGAACAGGGACAGGTGCGGGCTTTCCACAACGTATGTCGCCATCGCGGGACCTTGCTATGCAACGAGCATGAAGGAAAGTTCGCCGGACGCATCCAGTGTCAGTATCACGCGTGGACTTACAAATTGGATGGCACGCTGGCTAACGCTCCGCACATGGAAAAGGTGCAGGGCTTCCGTGAGGCAGACTATCCGCTGAATGCGGTGGCCACCGGCGTTTGGGACGGACACATCTTCATTAATCTGGCAGCGCGGCCAATTCCCTTCTCTGATCATCTGGCAGGACTCGACAAAAAGTTTCGCCCGTGGCGCATGGAAGAATTGAAGACCGTGGAGCGGCGCACGTATCAGCTTAAGGCGAACTGGAAGCTGATCATCCAGAATTATTCGGAGTGCCTGCATTGTCCGAACGTACATCCGCTGCTCAACAAGCAGTCACACTATATGTCTGGCGACAACGAGCCGCCGCAACCTACCTATCTGGGCGGGCGCATGGACCTGCGCGAAGGCGTGAAGAGCCTGACGATGGACGGTACGACGCTGCGTTGTTCGCTACCTGGACTCAGCGCGGACGACCAGCGCCACGTTTACTACTATTGCCTGCTGCCGAACTTTTTCCTGAACCTGCATCCGGATTACATGTTGACGTTCACCATGTGGCCGCGCGCCGCTGACCACACGGAAGTCACCTGCGAGTGGCACTTCCATCCGGACGAAATCAAGAAGCACGGCTTCGATCCGCAAGACGCCGTGGAGTTCTGGGAAATCACCAACAAGCAGGATTGGGCCCTCTCTGACATGGCGCAGATTGGGATCGCGTCGAAGGGCTATCAGCCGGGACCATATTCCAACCGGGAAGAACTGCTGCTGGCGTTGGACAAGTTTGTTCTCGACCGTGTTGAGCGCAGCAAGCATTGATTAAAACCAGCCCTAGGAATGCCCATACGCGGGTTCTGCTTGCCTATAAACAAAAGACAGGATATGGTAAGGCTACTTTCATGAAGCCGGAACGTCTCAATCGAATCACGGTAGAAGCTGGCAAATGCGGGGGCCGTCCTTGCATTCGCGGGCAGCGCATGCGTGTGACGGATGTACTCGAGTTGCTCGCCGCCGGCGCATCCTTCGATGAGATTCTCAACGATTATCCGTTTTTAGAACGTGAAGATATCCTTGCCGTTCTGGATTACGCGGCCCACCAGACTGACCATGTCGTGCTACAAGCACCGTGAAGTTCCTCATTGATAACCAGTTTACAGGCGGGTGATCGAGTCGTTGAACTCCGCTAGCACACTCTCCTATTCCAGAATCTCCGCCAGTATTCTTCCCGCAGATCCACTCGGAGTTTCCACGCCCAGAATCGCCGCCAGCGTGGACGCAACATCATTCACCGTGGCCGGCTCATAGTACACTCTGGGGCGGATTCCGGCCCCAAAGAAAATCAGCGGCACGTGATTGTCGTAACTGTAAGGCGTAACGTGAGTGGTGCCGGGCGGCGAGCTGAACATGTAATAAGGTTCGGGCAATAGCTCAATGTCGGCCGAACGTGGACCGTAGAATCCCAGTTGAACGGCGCGGCCGGGCCAATCGGCGGCTGCTTTGCCGTGGAGCAGGTCGTCGCGATTGAAAACGCGGGCGATGTGGGGAAGTCCGCGAGCGATTTCGGCGGCAACATTACGGACTTCCGTCCGATCGGCTTTGTTGCTCGAAACCGTTGTGTAATTCAGATAGAGGAAGCCGTCACCGTCGTAGCGGAACCAGTTTCCTTTGCCGAATCTCTCGGAAAGCTGCGCGGAAATTTTGTCGGCATAGTCTTTTGAGTTCAGCCATCCGCCGGGCATTTTGCGGTCG
>JANXPR010000426.1 GCA_025357215.1 Acidobacteriaceae bacterium
GGGCTGCGCGACTGCCGCTGGCCCTGGCAGTAGTGCTGCTGTGTTTTGTCACATACCGCTTTGGACGCTGGGCCTTTGGCGACGAATCCGGTCTGTATGCGGGAGTTGCTCTCGCGACTTCTGTTGGACTCTATCTTTTCACGCGCATCCTGATTCCGGACGCCATGGTCACACTGACCATCGCCGGCGCAATCTGGGCATGGCTGCGACTGCTGGAACCCGACCCAAACAATAACGACGCACATCCGCGGCGCTGGGCGTTGATCATGGGCGTGAGCTTTGGACTCGGCCTGCTGCTCAAAGGGCTTATCGCTATCGTGTTTCCGATTCTCGCCGGCCTGGCGTTCATGGCCGTAACACGCCAACTGTTATCCTGGGCGAGCTGGAAGAAGTTACACCTGTTTACGGTGATCGGCGTGGCGCTGGTTATTGCTGCGCCATGGCATGTTCTGGCCATGCTGCGCAATCCACCGTATTTTGCTTTTTCCATGCACAGCGGTCCGGGAGAGTATCGCGGCTTCTTCTGGTTTTATTTTTTCAACGAACACCTGCTGCGCTTCCTGAACCTGCGCTACCCCCGCGATTACAACACCGTCCCACGACTGTGGTTCTGGCTGTTCAACCTGGCGTGGCTGTTTCCGTGGTCGGTATATCTGCCCGGAGCGGTCAAGCTAGCGTATCGGGAACATTCCCGCGCGGCACGCGCGCGCCTTATGGCTGTCTGCTGGATCGGCGTGGTCATGGTGTTCTTCACCTTTTCCACCACGCAAGAGTATTACTCCATGCCGATCTATCCGGCGTTGGCGCTGCTGATCGGCTCGGCGTTAGCCAGTGCCAGCAGCTCAAGCGGAATTGCCAAGTGCCTGCGCGCTGGAACTTGGACACTCTTTTCGGTAGCGACTGCGGCTTGCCTGGCGCTGTGCGCTGTACTCATCAAAGTAAGGAGCCTGCCGACACCGGGCGACATCTCGCAAGCCCTGAGCCAGCATCCGGAGATGTACACGCTTTCGCTCGGTCACATGGGCGACCTCACGCTGAATTCGTTCGCATATCTTCGGTTGCCGATGACGCTGGCGGCACTGGCATTTGGCGGCATCGCCGCAGCGCTCATCGTCTTCCGTCCGACGCAATCCTCTGCCACCGATTCTGGATCGTCACAGAAGCGAGCGGTGCTGGCGGTCTGCCTCGGGATGGTTGTCTTCTTTCAGGCCTCCCGCGTGGCGCTGGTCGCGTTTGATCCTTATTTAGGTTCGCATCCCCTGGCGCAAAGTCTCAGGAAAAGTCCACCGGGACAGCTGATTGAGGCCGACGCTTACTACGCCTTCTCGTCCGTATTCTTTTACACCGGGCGCACCGCCCTGCTGCTCAATGGCCGCGTCAACAATCTGGAGTACGGGTCTTACGCTCCTGGCGCACCGCAGGTTTTCATCGACGATGCCAAATTCGCTGCCTTGTGGGCCGAACCTGGACGCTATTACCTGCTGGTGTATGGAGACGAGCTGCCGCGCCTGGAGAAACTCGTCGGTCGCGACAACCTCTATATAGTGAAAGAAAATGCCGGCAACTACCTGCTAAGCAACCATCCGTTTGCGGAGTACGCTCTTTCCACCGACGAAGCGCGATTCAATTCTCGCTAAACAGCTTGCCCCGCGCTGAAGCCTGACGACCACGCCCACTGGAAATTGAAGCCGCCCAGGTGCCCGGTTACGTCCACCACTTCGCCGATGAAAAACACCCCCGGAACTTTGCGGCTTTCCATGGTCTTGGCGGAGAGTTCGTTGGTGTCCACGCCGCCCACGGTGACTTCGGCTTTGGCATAACCCTCCGTACCTTCCGGCAACACCTGCCCATGATGCGTTTCGCGCTCCAGCTCGGCGATGGCATGATTTGTCCAGCCTTTAGGCGAATGCAGGTCCAGCCAGCGATCAGCGAAGCGCTGCGGCAACGCAGATCGTAAAAGAGCTTTCGCGGTGTTTAGGTCGCGGCCTGACGCCGAAGCGAGTAAAGCTCCGAAGACCTCGCCTCCAGGAGCTAAATCAATAGAGATCGCCTCAGCGGTCTTCCAGTAAGAAGATATTTGCAAAATCGCCGGACCACTCACTCCACGATGGGTGATCAGCATTTTCTCGCGGAAACTTTCACCGCCTGTGGAAGCGACCACCTCTGCCGACAATCCACTGAGATCGCAATAATTTTTGCGGTCGTCCTCGTTGAAAACCAAAGGCACTAAACCAGGTCGCGTCGTCACAATCTTGAGTCCGAATTGCCGCGCCAGGTCATAACCAAATCCAGTTGCGCCCATCTTGGGAATGGACAAGCCACCAGTGGCGACAACCAACGCCGACGCGTGAAATTCACGGTCGCTGGCGAACAGAGCAAAGTCGCCGCCTCGCTCCACGCGCTCGGCGTTTATATCAGTAAGGACCTTCACACCCACTGCGGCACACTCCTTTTCCAGCATGCTTAGGATTTCATGAGCCGAGTGGTCGCAGAAGAGCTGCCCCAGGGTCTTTTCATGAAATGGGATGTGGTGCTTCTTGACCAGGGTGATGAAATCCGCCGGCGTATAGCGCGCCAGCGCGGACTTGGCAAAATGCGGATTCGCGGAAATGAAATTCTCCGGACGGCAATGCAGGTTGGTAAAATTGCAGCGTCCGCCGCCGGAGATCAATATCTTTTTGCCAACGCGCTCGGCACGGTCCAGCACAGCCACGCGTCGGCCGCGCTTGCCGGCTTCCATGGCGCACATCAACCCCGCTGCGCCCCCGCCGAGAATGATCACATCAAAGTCTTGTCGCATTCAAAAAGTTTTGTCGCATTTAAAGAAGAGAGGAAAAGTTGTCGCGCAACCGCCAGCCGAGATGCCCATCAGCCTTCGGGTAGCCTACACTATCCTTATTAAGGCGCAAAAAAATAAGGCGCAAAAGACGCATGCAGATGTTGGTATTCCTCAAACCCGCGCAGGACGCTCCTCGAACCTGGCTTTGGGTGATCGCCTCGCTGCTGGCAGCTCTCCTGTCGGTTACGGAATTCCGCGGCCAGAACTCTGTCGACCAGATCCAGGCCCTGGCCGAAACCGGCGACACCGTGGCTCTTACCCAACTGGGTGACATTTATCGCGCCGGCAAGGGACTGCCACAGGATTTCGTGCAGGCCGTCCGCTGTTATCAAAAAGCCGCGGACAAAGGTTACGCGCCGGCGCAAATTGATTTGGGGACGATGTACCACCTGGGACTTGGCGTTCCGCAAAATGACGCCGAAGCCGCCCGCTGGTGGACGAACCCTGCGCGCCAGGGACATTCCGTGGCGCAGTTCATGCTCGCGCAGCTTTATCGCGATGGTGCGGGTGTCCAGCAAAATTTGCCGGAAGCGCTCAGGTTGTTTGCGCTGGCGGCGCAACATGGCATGGGCAGCGCACAAGAGAGCCTGGGGATTTTGTACTACCAGGGTCGCGGCGTCCAACAGGATTACGCAAAAGCCATGGAGATGTTGCGGCCCCAAGCTGACGCGGGCAGTCCGAACGCACAGTTTTATGTTGGCCTGATGTTCAAGTCCGGCCTCGGGGTTCCGAAAGACCTATCCAAAGCCGCACAATGGGTGGCCAAAGCCGCGGAGTGGGGCCTGGTTCCGGCGCAATTGGAATTCGGCGGCATGCTCCGCGACAGCGAAGGAGTGGATCGCAACTATGGCGAAGCTTACAAGTGGTTCTCTCTGGCTGCAGAACGGGGCGACAAAGAGAATAAGGACAAAGCGCTGTCTGGCCAAAGCAGCGTCCGCAAATACTTGAGCGCTGAAAAAATTGCAGAGCTCCAGGCCGACGTGGCGGCGTGGGTTGCCCAGCATCCTCCGGCGGTTCCTGGAAACTACCGCTGAATTAGGAAGAAAACTGATAAACAACCCGCCCTGATTCACGCGGAAGAACCCGGATCAAAACCCCCGCAGGGCAGTCCTTTCTCTTCAAGAATACAGGCCGCAAATACTAGGGGCCTCGCGAACCGCAGGGGCTACAATCAGCTTAGACATTCTTTCAATTTCAGGCGCCAGGGGCATGCAACACCGCCAAGCTGGCTGAGCGGACAAAACCATGGGACTGTGGGGCGTTCTTTTTGAACTTGTACGCGCGGTCGTGCCGCATGCGGCGCCGCATGTAACGCGGGCCGTGGTGAACGCCGCCAAAGACCGCATGGCCAGTCGCAACGCCGGAGAAATTGAAGCTCCGAGCAACCAGGACCTGGCCAGCCTGCTGGCCTCGCTCGAACGGCGTGTGACGTCAGCGGAAACACGCGCGTCAGCCGCTGAACAGGACCTGGAAAGCACGCAAACCGAATTTGCCCGCAAGTGGAACAGCGCCCGCATATGGGTGATCGCTCTTCTGGCGTGGAACGCCTTGCTTACCGCGATCACGATCTACTTGCTGGTCGCGCGCAAGTAAAACCTCTGCTAGGAAAGTCAATCCGGCAACCGATTCGCGATTCCGGCAATCCAATTTCAACGACTGGCCACTTGCTTACCCAAAGAAATAGAATCTTGGTCTTTCAGCATTTGCGTCAGCATTCGAGGAGGCCCCGCGTGCCGAAAAACTCCGTAGCCATGAAAACTGTTGCTGCAATCTTCTTGTTTGTCGCAAACCTGTGCGTCGCGGCTCAGGAATCATCTCCACCTTCAACACAAGCGCCGTTGACCTTGACCTTGCAGGACGCGCTCACCCGAGCGCGCGCCAACAGCGTGGCGTTTCAGTCCGCGCTCACAGACCACGGCGTGGCCCGGGAAGACAAGAACCAGGCCCGCGCCGCGCTGCTGCCCAGCGTGAACTACAACAACCAGTTTCTTTATACCGAGGGAAATAACACGTCCGCCGGACGGTTTGTGGCCAGCAACGCCGTGCACGAGTACGTGAGCCAGGGCAATCTGCACGAATCGGTGGGACTGGGCACCGTGGCCGACTACCGTCGCTCACGGGCGCTGGAGGCCGTGGCGCGTGCGAAAACGGAGATCGCGGCGCGTGGACTGGTGGTCACGGTGGTCCAGGGCTACTACGGCTTGATTGCGGCGCAACGTAAGTACGCGAACGCGCAAAAGGCCGAGACGGAGGCCCGGCAATTCTTAAGTCTCAGCAAGAAACTCGAAAACGGAGGCGAAGTAGCGCACGCCGACGTGATCAAAGCTCAAATCCAATCGCAAGACCGGCAACGCGATTTGCGTGAGGCCCAACTGGCCATGGACAAAGCCCGTATCGACCTTGCCGTGCTGATCTTCCCGGACTTCAACCAGAACTACACGCTCGTGGACGACGCGCAGCTGGCCGCGCCGCTCATCAGCTATGACGATTTCATGAAAGCCGCGCAGATCAAGAACCCTGACTTGCGGGCGTCAACGGCCAGCCTGGATGCAGCGAGATTCGAAGTCACGTCCGCGCGAAGCGGCTATTTGCCCAACCTCACGCTCGATTATTTTTACGGAATTGATGCAGCAAACTTTGCCACGCGGAGTCCCAATGGCCAGCGCAATCTGGGCTACTCAACGGCCGGCACGTTGAATATCCCTGTGTGGAACTGGGGCGCGACGCACAGCAAAGTTGTTCAGGCGGACCTGAAGCGCAAACAATCCCAACGCGAACTTTCTTTGGCCCAGCGCAAGCTGCAGGCGGACATGCGCGAGTTGCATGCGGAAGCCGAAGCTGCACTTTCTGAGTTAGACCTGCTGAAGAGCTCTGCTGAGCTGGCTGCCGAAAGCCTGCGCCTGACCACGCTGCGCTACCAGGGCGGAGAGGCCACCGTACTCGAAGTAGTGGACGCGCAAAACACTTTGATGTTGGCCCGCAACGCCTTCAATGACGGCGAGGTGCGTTACCGCGTGTCCCTGGCCAACCTGCAAACGCTAACGGGTACAATGTAGTTCTCAATTGACATGAAACTGACGGATAACAACTCCCGGAAAATCGTGCGCTTATTCACTGCCTGGGCCACAGCGACAACTTTGGGCCTGCTCCTCGCGGGATGCAGCGCCAGCGAGAAAGAAGAAAAACCGGTGGTGACGGTGCAGGCCGCCACGGCGCAGAAGTCCGATATCTCGCGCATCGTGAAAACAGAGGCTGTGATTTTTCCGCTGGCCCAGTCGGCCATCACTCCCAAGATCAATGCGCCGGTAAAAAAGTTTTACGTCACGCGCGGACAGAAAGTCAGCGAAGGCCAGTTGCTGGCGACGTTGGAAAACCGCGATCTTTCCGCCGCCGCGCTGGACAACAAAGGCGCATTTCAACAAGCGCAAGCCGCCTATGAAACCAGCGTGGGCGCAACCTTGCCGGAAGAAACGCAGAAGACTGAACTGGACGTCCAGACCGCGCAGCAGGAGCTCGATGCCCAACAAAAACTTTATGCCAGCCGCGAAGACCTCTTTAAACAAGGCGCGCTGCCGCGCAAAGATCTTGACCAGGCAGCAGTGGCGCTGGCCCAGGCACGCAGCCAGTACAACATCGCGAAAAAACATCTGGACAACCTGAACGCCCTCACTAAACAACAGGCGCTCAAGGCGGCGGGCGGGCAACTCACGTCCGCGCAAGGCAAGCTGCAGGGATCAGAAGCGCAGCTGAGCTATTCGGAGATTCGCAGCCCGATCAATGGCGTGGTCACAGACCGTCCTCTGTATCCCGGCGAAATGGCTTCCACCTCCACACCGCTTCTTACCGTAATGGACATCTCGCAGATCATCGCCAAAGCGCATATCCCGCAGACGGACGCCATGCTGTTGCACAAGGGCGACAAAGCGGTACTGGAATTCTCGGGACTGGAAAAGAAAATTGACGGCAAAGTCACACTCGTAAGTCCGGCTCTGGACACTAACAGTACGACCGTTGAAATCTGGGTGCAGGCCGCAAATCCGAAACAGGAAATGCGGCCCGGAATGACCGCGCAGATTACGATCACTGCGCAGACGGTGCATGACGCGCTGGTGGTCCCCGCGGCAGCGCTGCTCAACGCCAGTGGCGACTCCGCGCAAGTGATGGTCATCGACGCGCAGAACCAGGCGCAAAGCCGCGACGTGAAAATCGGAATCCAGACTTCCGAAACCGCGCAGATTCTTTCCGGCATTAAAGCCGGCGAACAAGTGGTGAGCCAGGGCGCGTTCGGACTGCCGGACAAAACGAAGGTCAAAGTGGAAAAGCCGGAAGCCGCCCCGCCAAAAGAAGAAAACGCCGGCTCCGGCAAACCCAACGCCGCGGAAAAAAACTAAACATGGCCGACGAACAGCAGACAGAAGCCAGCAAAGCAAAAACCGTCGCCGCGCCGACCGCGATCAAATCCAAATTCGGCGACTGGCTCACGCACAATTCCAAGTCGATCATTTTTGTGATCATTGTGATGGCGCTCACTGGGGCGTACCAGGCTTTCAATGTTCCGGTTGCCGTCTTCCCTTCCACGGATTTTCCCCGCATCATCATCGGCATAGATAACGGTGTAATGCCCATTGACCAGATGATGGTTACCATCACGCGTCCGGTGGAACAAGCCGTGAACTCGGTGCAGGGTCTGGAAAAAGTCCGCTCGATTACCAGCCGTGGTTCGGCGGAAGTTGATCTCTTCTTCAACTGGGAAGTGGACATGTTTCAAACGCTCCAGTTGGTGGACGCCGCGCTGGCTAAAGCACAGGGCGACCTTCCCCCGGGCACCAAGATTCAAAGCCACCGTCTCACGTTCGCCTCGTTTCCCATTCTCGGCTACAGCCTGATTTCTGACACAGTGCCACAAACCAAACTGTGGGAGATGGCCACCTACGAGATGTCGCCACGCCTGAACCGGCTGACCGGCGTGGCCACGGTGGTGGTGCAAGGCGGACAGGAACCGGAATTTCAAATCACGCCCAGTCCCGCCAAGCTGCTGGAAACTTCGGTCACGGTTACCGACATCTTGAACGCGGTGAAAGCCACCAACCTGATCGATTCGCCCGGATTATTCGACCGCAATCACCAGTTGGTGCTGGGGCTGGTGAATGGGCAAGCGCGAAGCGCAGAAGAGCTGGCGCAGACGGTCATCAAGAACACGCAGGCGGGAGTTCCCGTCCGTGTGGGCGATGTAGCCACAGTGCAGCAGTCGGTGCGGCCGCTTTATACCATCGTCCGGGCCGACGGCAAACCTGCGGTGCTGATCAATATCAATCGCCAGCCGGACAGCAACACGGTAACGGTCGCCAATGAAGTGCATGACGAAATTGCGCGGATTCAGAAAACTCTGCCGCCGGGAATCCGGCTTACGCCTTTCTATGATCAATCGGGAATCGTAAAGGATTCCATCAGCAGCGTGCGGGACGCAATCTTTCTGGGACTGCTACTTTCGGCAATCGTGTTGGTAGTTTTTCTGCGCGACTGGGGCAGCTCCATAGTGGCTGGCCTGGTGATTCCAGTTACAGTCCTGGTCACATTCATCGTCCTTAAATTAATGGGACAAAGCTTTAACCTGATGACGCTGGGTGGACTGGCCGCGGCAGTGGGCCTGGTGATTGACGATGCAATAGTGATGGTGGAAAACATTGTGCTGCATCGCGACGCCGGTGAAACCAAGGCTGGCGCCGTGCACAATGCGCTGGCGGAAATCACCGTGCCGTTGGTGGCGTCCACGCTTACGCCGATTGTTGTGTTTCTGCCGCTGATCTCCATGACCGGCGTGAACGGTACGTTCTTCCGCGCGCTGGCCATCACCATGTGTACGGCGCTGCTTACGTCCCTGGTGCTGGCGCTTACCTGGACGCCGACTCTCAGCCTGTATCTGTTGCGGCGCAAGACCATCGCGGCCACACCCGCAAACACCGACGACACGAGCGACATGGACCACGAAGTCCGCAAACTGGCGTCGGCGGAAGAAACTTCAATGAAAGGTTTCTTCTGGCGCGTGATCAGTTTTTATGAACGCTGGCTGCGCCAGGCCCTGGAGCACCCGTGGCGTTTGGTGGCAGCGGCCACGTTGCTGATCGCCGTATCTATTGGTTGTTACGTGGGACTAGGCTCAGACCTGCTGCCGGAGATGGATGAAGGCGGATTCATTCTTGACTACTTCATGCCGCCGGGAAGTTCCCTGCAAGAAACAGATCGCGTGGTCGCTCACCTGGAAAAAATTCTGAAAGATACGCCGGAAGTGGAAAGCACGTCCCGCCGCACCGGGCTGCAACTGGGACTGGCAGCCGTCACGGAAGCCAGCCGTGGCGACATCACGGTGAAGCTCAAGTCAAAAAGAAGCCGCGCCCTGGATGAAATTGTGGCCGAGCTTCGCGCCAAGGTGAAGCGCGAAGAACCTGCCGTGGACACCGACTATCCGCAGATCCTGCAAGACATGGTCGGCGACCTGACGGGCGCTCCGGAACCAGTGGTCATCAAATTATTTTCTGAAGACACCAATCTGTTGGCCCAGCAAGCTCCGCGCATCGCCGAAGCCATTGAGAAGATTGGCGAAAGCAAAATCAAAAAAAACGGTGAAGAAGAGATCGTGCACGGGCCAGTGGTGGACATCAAGAACGGAATTGAAAACACCATGAGCGGACCGGCGGCCGAGTTCAAGGTGAACCCCACGGTAGCGGCCAAAGCCGGGTTCACCGCTGAAGAAGTTTCCACGGACGCCGCGGCGATTCTGGAAGGCGTAACTTCGCCAACGCCGCTGGTGGCCAACAATCGCGCGTACACCATCCGCGTGCGCCTCCCCGAACAGAACCGGGCTTCTCTGGAAGCCATGAGCAACACACTGCTCACGAGTTCAACAGGCAAAACGGCCACCCTGGGCTCGCTGGCGCAGCTGAAAGAATTGCCGGGACAGACCGAGATCATCCGCGAGAATCTTCAGCGCGTGGTGGAAGTGACGGCCAGACTGGAGCACGAAAGCCTGGGGAGTGGCGTGGCCAAGGTGCAGAAAGTTGTAGCTGATCTGCACTTGCCGGCATCGATTCGAGTGGAATATGGCGGCCTGTATGCTCAGCAGCAAAAAGACTTTCACGACATGGCGGTGGTGCTGGTGCTGGCCATTGTGCTGGTGTTTACGGTGCTGCTGTTTGAGTTCCGCAGCTTTTCGGCGCCTATCGCGATTTTGAGTTCGTCTCTTCTATCCATCTCTGGCGTTTTTCTGGCGTTGCTGGTCACGCGGACCACGGTCAACCTGGCGTCGATTATGGGCGTGATCATGGTGGTGGGCATCGTAGCCAAGAACGGCATCCTGCT
>JANXPR010000487.1 GCA_025357215.1 Acidobacteriaceae bacterium
GCGCAGGCTGGCCGCGACCGACCGCTGCACCGGCGGTTGCATGTTCAGAAAGCTCTGGCCGTTGTCCTGACCAAACGACAAGGCATTGGCAGCGCATTGCGGATCGCTGGACGTGGAAATCATGGTGAACGTAACTGGCCGCACGTCGAGCAGGCGAACTCCCCAGGGATTCTGGTCAGGTGCAAACCATTGAAATTCTGGCTGGGCAGGCATGGGCTAGAGTCTAGCAGCCGATGGCAAGAGCAAACATCCGAAGAAAGCAAAACGGCGGCCATGGTGGCCGCCGCTTCGTTTATTAAAGCTACTTACTCAGATCGAAATTCGCTTACGGTTATGTGCCTTCCGACCAGCTGGCCAGATATTCTTCCTGTTCTGGCGTGAGGCGATCGATCTTTACGCCCATGGATTCCAGCTTCAGGCGGGCAACGCGCTTATCCAGATCTTCAGGAACCGGATAGACCTTCTTTTCCAGGCTCTTGTAGTTCTTGATCAGGTATTCGCAAGACAGAGCTTGATTGGCAAAGCTCATATCCATCACGGATGCCGGATGGCCTTCCGCGGCGGCCAGGTTGATCAAGCGGCCTTCACCCAGTAGATAAATCTTGCGGCCGTCTTTCATGTTGTACTCGTCCACAAAGTCCCGGGTCTGGCGTTTGCCGGACGAAGACAGCCGTTCCAGCGCGGGGATGTCGATTTCCACGTTGAAGTGTCCGGAGTTGGCGACGACGGCGCCGTTCTTCATGGCTTCAAAATGCTCGCCACGGAGAACGTTCTTGTTGCCAGTGACGGTAACGAAAATGTCGCCGATCTTAGCCGCTTCCGCCATGGACATGACGCGATAGCCTTCCATCACGGCTTCAATGGCTTTCGTGGGATCAATTTCGGTGACGATCACGTCAGCGCCCATGCCGCGCGCGCGTGAAGCCAGGCCGCGTCCGCACCAGCCGAAGCCAGCGACGACGAACTTGCTGCCCGCGATGAGCGCGTTGGTGCAGCGGATCACGCCGTCCATGGTGGACTGGCCGGTGCCGTAACGGTTGTCAAACATATGTTTGGTCAACGCGTCATTCACGGCGATGATGGGATAGCGCAGCTGGCCGTCCTTGGCCATGGCGCGCAGGCGGATCACGCCGGTGGTGGTCTCTTCAGTGCCGGCGATGATGCCGTCGAGCACGTCCTGCCGCTTGGTCAGGGCCACGGACACCAGGTCAGCGCCGTCATCCATGGTCATGTGCGGCTTGTGGTCCAGCGCGGAGAGGATGTGCTTGTAGTAAGAATCGTTGTCTTCGCCCTTGATCGCGAATACGGAAATACCGTAATCGCGCACCAGCGAGGCCGCTACGTCATCTTGCGTGGAAAGCGGATTGGAAGCGCAGAGCACCACGTCCGCGCCACCGTCACGCAGGGTGATGGCCAGGTTCGCGGTTTCCGTGGTCACGTGCAGGCAAGCCGAAATGCGGATGCCCTTGAGCGGCTGCTGCTTGATGAAATCCTTACGGATGGTCTGCAACACCGGCATGGACTGGTTGGCCCATTCAATGCGCCGCTTGCCGAGATCAGCAAGCTCAATATTTTTCACGTCAGACGAAATCGGCGTAGCTGTAGTTGACATAGTTTCCTGTTTTCGTGCCGCCATCGGCATAAATTTGTAAGTGCGATCGTTTCTTTGGATATTTGGGCCGGTGAACTTCTATTGTGTCCTGCCGGAGGCGTGTTGGCGAAAGGAACCTACTGTTCTTTCAAACAAGAAAAAGCAGATTCCTCTCTCCGCTACGCTTCGTTCGGAATGACAATTCCGTTTGTTTTCGTGCCGGAATGACAACTCCGTTCGATACTTCGCTCGCAAATGACAATTCCGTGCGTTGCTGCGCCTCCGGAATGACAATCGCACCCGTTATTTCGCAGCTCCGACTTTGCTTCCGGAAGCCTGCGCCTGTTCTTTCAGTTTGGCGGCTTTGTCAGTGGCTTCCCAGGTAAAGTCAGGGTCTTTGCGGCCGAAGTGGCCGTAAGATGCAGTCTTCTTATAGATCGGACGGCGCAGCTTGAGTGATTCGATAATGCCCTTGGGCGTGAGCTGGAAGTTATCACGCACCAGCTGTTCGAGCTTGTCTTCCGCGATCTTACCGGTGCCAAAGGTATCCACCAGGACGCTGACCGGGTCAGCCACGCCAATGGCGTAAGCCAGCTGGACTTCGCAACGGTCGGCCAGGCCGGAAGCCACGATATTCTTGGCGATGTAGCGGCACATGTAGCAAGCCGAACGGTCAACCTTGGTCGGATCCTTGCCGCTGAACGCGCCGCCGCCGTGACGTCCCATACCACCGTAGGTATCCACGATGATCTTGCGTCCGGTGAGGCCGGTATCGCCCATGGGGCCGCCGATAACGAAGCGTCCGGTGGGATTGATGTGGTACTTGGTGTACTCATCCAGCAGGTTGGCAGGAACCGCCGCCTGGATCACGTACTTCATGATGTCCGCGCGCAGGGTTTCGTTGTCAATGGAGTCGGCGTGCTGAGTGGAGATGACGACGGCATCCACGCGCTTGGGCTTGTGGTTGGAATCATATTCCACGGTGACTTGCGATTTGCCGTCCGGCCGCAGGTAAGGAAGCTGGCCGCTCTTGCGGACTTCGGAAAGTTTCAAAGTAAGTTTGTGGGCCAGCGCGATGGGGGTGGGCATGTAATCGTCATTCTCATTGCATGCGTAGCCGAACATCATGCCCTGGTCGCCGGCGCCGCCGGTGTCCACGCCCATGGCGATATCGCCGGATTGTTTGTTGATGCTGGAGATCACGGCGCAGGTGTTGGAATCAAAACCATAGAGCGCGTTGTCATATCCAATGGACTGAACAACGCCGCGGACGATCTTCTGGAAGTCCACGTAAGTCTTGGTGGTAATTTCGCCGGCAATGACTACCAAGCCGGTGGCCGTGAGCGTTTCACAAGCTACGCGGCTGTAAGGATCTTCGGCAATGCACGCGTCGAGGATCGCGTCAGAAATCTGGTCTGCGATTTTATCGGGATGGCCTTCTGTGACCGATTCCGAAGTAAATAAAAAACGTTCCCGTGAAGCCACTTGTACTTCCTCCTGAAAAATGTGCGTAACCGCCTTCGGGACTACCCAATTAGGATGCCGCAAGAAGACTAAATAAAGACCCGCCTCTAGACAATGCTCTGGCGTCGCCCATGCAAGAAACGCAATTAAACGGCGGTTTTTGGGCCGCGAAATGAGCTATCGAGTATTGTAATCGGCCTGAGCTGGCCGGACTATAGAAGATTAATTGCCCAGGCCAGTAGGGGTAAACGTGAGCACCCGGGCCTCAGCTTCATTACCAATCACGCCCAACGGCTTGCCGTTGTAACTCACTTCCAGCCCGCCGGCGTTGCCGGTAGTAACAATAATCTGCTTTCCCGCGCGAATAAATCTTTGCTTATCTGCCCGCAGCGTACCGTGAGCCACGCGGCGTCCGTCAGCCACCACGGAAATCCACGCGTCTTCCTTGGCTTTGATGATGATGAAGAAACTTTTTTCCGGAGCCAGCGGCTTGGGCTTGGCGATAGGAGCCGGCGGATTGCTGGACGCAGATGCAACTGATGACGCAGCCGATGACGCTACTTGTCTGAGAGGCGCTGCCGCAGGAGCCTGCACGACAGGCGCTTGTGGTTTT
Source organism: Acidobacteriaceae bacterium (assembly GCA_025357215.1). Taxonomy (GTDB): domain Bacteria; phylum Acidobacteriota; class Terriglobia; order Terriglobales; family Acidobacteriaceae; genus Angelobacter. Next base: position 3,669 of record JANXPR010000487.1, read on the forward strand.
GCCGCAGTTGCGTTCGCACTTGAGGTTGAAACAGATTTCGTATCGGGTAAAGTTTTTCCCGGCGCAGATTTATCGGTTGATGCGGTCGTGGTACTTCCGGCAACAGGTCCGGCGGCACTCACACTGGAGGCGCTCACTGGCTGGCTGCCTTTTTTAGACCAACCCAGGTAACCAACAGCCAGTAGTACCAAGGCTGCGACGCCGCCGATCAAAGGCATTCTGCCGATCTGCGGACTTCTCTTCCTTTTCCCTTTGGGTTGTTCGTGGATTTCCAGCGGGAACTGGTCTTCCGGAGGCGGCGCTTCATCGGCATTGGCAGCGTAATCAGCTACGGCCTGGTCTTCATCGATCCCCAAAAAGCGGGCGTAGGCGCGGACAAAGCCTTTGTTGAAGATGCCGCCGGGCAGGGAGTCAAAATCCTCTTTTTCCAGGGATTCCAGATGACGGCGAGAAATTTTTGTGGATTCGGCAATTTCATCCAGAGTGATGCCGCGCATCTCTCGTTCACGACGTAGCTTGTCTCCAAACGCACCCATGGGGGGAAGCCTTATGTCCTTTTGAATTAAGCCCGTAAGTGGCCCATGATAGGTAGAGGCGGAAGGTAATGTCAAATCAAAACCGCCTGCTAACTGCCCTTTGGACAAGGACTTCCTAAGGTACAGAAGGGCTATGCCCCATGGCCTTCCGTACAACAGTAAGGTTGCCGATTTCATTAAATCGGGCGATAATACGCCACTAGAACCGAGAATTCTCCGTGAGTGCACAAGGGAACACGCGTTACATGACCGAGGAAGCAGGACCCGATAGAAGTAAGCGGCAGTTGCAGGAAGTCGCCATCTTTAATGATGTGGCGAAGGCCCTGACATCGTCGCTAAACCTGGATTCCATCCTGCAAACCATCATGGACAAGATGGCGGAATTCTTCCGTCCAGACACTTGGTCCCTGCTGATGGTGGATGAACAGAAGGACGAGCTCTATTTCGCCATTGCCGTGGGCGATGCCGCCGAGACTCTTAAGACCGTCCGCATGCGGATGGGCGAAGGCATTGCCGGCTGGGTGGCCCGTTACGGCGAGTCCCTGATCGTCCCGGACGTGTACAACGATCCCCGCTTTGCCAAGCGCGTGGACGAAATGACCAAGTGGAAGACCCGGTCTATTATCTGCGTACCGCTGCAATCCAAACACCGCGTACTGGGCGTGATCCAACTCATCAACTGCGCCATGGAAAGCTTTGGCGAACAGGAAATGTTCTTCCTGCACGCACTGTGCGACTACGCCGCCATTGCCATTGACAATGCCCGCGCCGTGGAAAAAATTCAGGAACTCACCATCACCGACGATTGCACGGGACTCTACAACGCCCGTCATCTCTACAAGACGCTGGAGTCAGAAGTCTACCGCTCGGCGCGCTTCGGTTATGAGTTCAGCGTGGTGTTCCTCGATCTGGATCACTTCAAGCATGTGAATGACACGTACGGCCACCTGGTCGGCAGCAAACTGCTCCAGGAAATTGGCTTCAAGATCAAATCGCAGCTACGCCTGATTGACTATGCCTTCCGCTACGGCGGCGACGAATTCGTGATCCTGTTGCCGCAGACGGACAAACAGTCCGCGCTGGTGGTGGCAAAACGTATTCAAGACATGATGCGCAAGACCATCTTCCTGAACGAAGAGTCGCTCAACCTGAACATCCGTTGCAGCATGGGACTGGCAACTTATCCCGAAGACGCCAAGAGTTCACACGAGATCATCCGCCAGGCCGACGAGATGATGTATATGGTGAAGAACTCCAGCCGCGACAACATCGCGGTGGCCCAGCAGGGGATTCTGAAATAGCAATTGGCAATTAGCCAAAGCATTCTTCTGAAATCCCGAGCGTAGCGAGGGATCCTTATCGTCAAAAAATCTTGGCCGCGAATGCACGCGAAAAAATCAAATCGAAAAACCACAGCCGAGGGCGGTTGTGCCACACGATTCTCGCAGTTGGCAATTGCCAATTAGTCAGAGCTTTCTTCTGAAACCCGGAGCTAGCGGGGGATTCTTATCGTCAAGAAAAAACTTGGCCGCGAACGAACGCGAAAAAATCAAAATCAAGCCCACAGCCGAGGGCGGCTGTGCCACACGATTCTCGTTGCTATAGTGATCCCTCGTTCTGCTCGGGATTTCAGAAGAAGCTTTGGCTAGGGGCTAGCCGCTAGATGCCAGTTGCTACTTCGGTCGTTTTTCCAGCGCGGGCGCTTTCTCTTTTCCGTCCGAACCGGTCTCTGGCTTGCGTGCGGTCCAAACACCATTGTTGGCGGGAGCTTTGGGATCGACGCCGAAATCCCACACATAAATATTGATCTCGTTTTTTCCCGGGTTCAGGACCTCCACCAGCGCGTACTCACCGGGTGCGAGCGGCTCGTTGGGTGTAACGCGCAGCCAGTTACCGCCGAGCGGCATGCTGTCGGCCTTCACCCAGTTTTGTTTCTGCGTGAGCTTGCCGTAGAGAGAAACGTTGAGCTGGCCAACAATGCGGATTCCCTTCTTCTTGTCTTTTTCCAGGCGAACAATACGGTAGCGGCTGGCGAGTTCGTCGGAGGCCGAAACGTCTTTCTCGGGCTTGGGCTTGGGAAGGTCAACTTGCGGCGGACCGGCATTCGGATCGTCGATGGTTGCGTTGTCGCGTCCCTTGTCGCGCGGACGGATCTGCGGCGCGGTATCTTCCTCCGGCATTTGCAGCGTGGTGCCCGCGTTGGGGGCGGCGATATTGATAAAGATGGAAAAGTCGCCGACGTGCGCCTGCAACCGCGCATGATCTCCCTGCAACTCAATGTTCTGCTTGGACGACATAGCCAGCGGATTGATGGCCGCCCGCAAGATGTTTTTCCCTGTCGCTTTGTTCAACTCGCCACTATCCTGGGTGAGTTCCACCAGCTGCGGCTCGTCCTGATACAGGTCCAGAAGAAAGATGCCGCCACCATCGGGGAGCCGCAGTCCAGGCGCGACGGTTGGCGTATCCACTTCAGCTTCTCTCTCGCTGATCTTGGTGATCTCTTTTACTTCGTCCTCACGTATCTTGTCGCGGTCCTTGTTGTACTTTTCGGTGGCCGGCCAGTCCACTAGGTCCGTAGGCAGTTCTTCCCAGGAATAGCGTTCGGCGCTGTAATAACGGACGCGCTTGCCCTGGATTTCCCACTTGGTTACCGGCTGAAATGATCCATCTTTCAGGACAAGCCGTTTGGGGTTCTGCTGGGCCAGGACACCGCCGCCAGGCAGCAAGAATAAAAATGCGAAAGACAGGCACAACAAATAGACAAGCCGCCGCATGAGAACCACTCCTCAAGCTGGTTTTAAATGCTGACCAAGTTAGATGCTGAAAACCAGCGATGCCGCGTCAATTCTATAAGACGCTGATACGCGGCAGCTGGCCCGTCTAAACTGGCCACCTGCGGAGTTATCAAAAAATGCGGTTTTCTGTTATCTTGCCTCGATTCCACACGTCTTCCTTTTTTGGAGGCTCGATCGCTATGCGCAAGGTGCCCAGATTTGCCCTCGTTTTACTCTATTGTTTCTTGCTGACCGGAGCCTTAGCGGCACAATCCCCGGGAACACCTGCCGCGCAATCACAGCCAACAAGCTCCGCGCCGACGATGGCATCTCCTGCCGCGGCAGCACAAATGACAGCGGCCGCGTCCGCTCCAACCACGGAATACAAGCTGCCACCGGACAAACTGGCCAAGTCCACGGCGCTGTACGAACTCCGGGGCAAGCTGCGGATCATCGACACAGTGTGGGGCTTCGCGATCTTGCTGATCATCCTTTATATGGGAGTCGCCGCAAAGTATCGCGGCTGGGCGGAAAACATGGCCGGGAACGGTATCGCACAGGCCTTTGTTTTTGTTCCCTTGACCCTGCTTACGATAACCATATTGGGCTGGCCGCTGGATGCCTACCAGCAAAGTGTCAGTCGCCAGTATGGACTGAGCGTGCAAGGCTGGAGCTCGTGGTTTGGAGACGCACTCATAGTGACCGCGATTGTCATGGTGGTGGGAACGATGGCGATTGGCGTATTGATCTGGCGCATCCGCAGGAGTCCGCGCTATTGGTGGCTGCAAGCCTGGTTGATCAGCGTGCCGTTTGTGGTTCTGTTGTTTGTACTGGAGCCGCTGATCATTGATCCGCTGTTCAACAAGTTCGAGCCTCTCACGAAAGACAACCTGCCCCTGGTGCAGGAACTGGAGAAAGTGACGGCGCGCGGAGGCCTCACCATTCCACGAGACCGCATGTTCCTGATGAAGGCCAGCGAAAAAGTCACGACGCTGAACGCTTACGTCACCGGTTTTGGTCCTTCCAAGCGCGTTGTGGTTTGGGACAACACCATCCAGAAAGCCGGAACGCCTGAAACGCTTTTCGTGTTCGGACATGAAATGGGGCACTACGTTCTGGACCACGTGGTGTACGGCATGGTCCTCACCTCGCTCGGGCTGCTGCTTGGCCTTTACGTGCTCTATCGCCTGTCTGGGTGGTTTCTTGCGCGCTTTGGCCAGCGCTGGCAAATTCGCGAATTGGGCGATTGGGCCGCTGTACCGATGATCCTGCTGATTTTCAGCATATTAAGTTTCATTTCCACGCCGGTTGCCAGCACCATCAGCCGCCAGTTTGAACACAATGCAGACGTCTACGGACTGGAAGTCACGCACGGCATCAACGCCAACTCGCAGGAAGCCGGAGCGCATGCATTCCAAACGCTGGGTGAGCTGAGCCTGTCTTATCCTTATCCCGGCAAGCTGGTTGTCTTCTGGTATTACGACCACCCCGCGATCCCGGATCGCGTACGCTTTGCCCACGAGTACGATCCCTGGAGCAAAGGCGAACAACCGAAGTATGTGAAGTAGCGCGGAAATGTTAGCCGCGAATTGACGCGAATCAACTCGAATCGATCTTTGGATTAGGTTCATTCGCGTCCGGTCGCGGCCATTTTTCGCTTCGGACAACCATCCTTGGTATCCTTCTCAGCTCCCTCGACTGCGCTCGGGATTTCGCATGCGGGCTCAGACGCCCGCACAACTGCTCAACTTCTACTCGCCTTCATCCCGGCAAGCCGGGACTCCGGCTCGCTCAGGATGACAGGTCTAGTTTGTTTCCATGAACACCATCATTGTCGTTGCAGTTTTCAGGTTTTGATACAAGCCTTTACTTCGTCTTGTAGTTGAACGTCAGTTTGGTCTCCTCATCCAGCACGAGCGCGCGGGCAAATTTGTACGAGTTGCCGGCCCGCGGCACGTCCACCTGCACCGGCAGCACGCCGGACACTTTCTTTTGCAGGTTAAAGACGTTGACTGAAGCCTGCATTTGAACTTGCGCCGCTTGCTTTTTGGCATCGCGTTCCAACTCTTTATCGCCCTTAACGCGGCCGGTAGTGAAGCCGGCGCCTCCGTTGGTGTTGCTGAAAGTGCTTCCGCTGAAGGTGTTGGTCACTTGCGACTGTGCCGTATCAATCAACGGGGCGGCGGCGGTGACTTCCACAGTGGTGCTCGTCGAGCCGACCATAAGTTTGGAGTTGCCCAGGCTTGCACCCTGGCCCGCGGAGTAGTTGATGCCGTTGAGAACGCTGGTCTTGAAATATTGCGCGGAAATTTGTGCTCTGTAATTTCCAGACGGCAAACCGGAGATGCGCCACACGCCTGAGCTATCTGTTGTAGTTGTGGACACGACCCCTGTGTTGGCATTCGTGAGTCTTACCTGTGCGTTCGGAATCACCGCGCCCTGCGAGTCCGTTACCGTACCGCCGAGTAAGCCGACCACGCCGCCATCGACGCCGGGGACGAATAAGGCGAGGTTATCCACCCCTTCATTCTCCTGGATGCCGGCGAAAGTACTCAACTGGACTGAGTCAAATGTGCTGGAAGCTCTGTCTTCAGAAGATTCACGCACGCGTGCCTCATCTTTTCTCGTCCTGCGTACATAAGTGACGGGCTGCAATACGTCCATGGCAATCGCATCGCCGCCAAAATCCTTCACCTTGTACTGCTCGGGTAAAAAGACTTCCCACTGCAACAGGCTGATCGGGATGTCCATGCTGGGCAGTTCGATATCCGATCCACCTTTTTTAGCGAAGGGAGTGCCGGAGTGCATGAAGACGAACGACACTTCATAAGAGTCCGTGGGCCGGAACCCGGCGCGGAGCAGCGGAACGCGGCTGCCGTCCGTACCCAACACGGGTTTTACTTTTACGCCGGCTACTTCGGCGGAAAGAATCGTGGCGTCCTTGGGCAAATCAACTTTCAGGAACGGTTGGGCCTGGTTCTTCACGGTGAGTTTTACTTCCGTGAGCGACCGGCCTTCATTGGTCACCAATGTGGTCACCACGGCACGTTCGGCGATAGCGGCCAGCACGTTGCTATCTGGGAAGCGGACCCAGGAGAGATCCAGCTTAGGCGCGCCGTCGGGCGCGGGCTGGCGATGGAAGCGGAACGCCGCATGCATCGGATAATGCGCCAGCGAGCGCAGGTACGGGCTGACTTCTTTTACGTCCATGCGTTTCAGGCTGCCGGCTTCGGTTGACGTGAGTTCCATGGCGCCGCTGCCTTCCACCAGCACTTCTCCGGTTTCCCGCTGCGCGTCTTTGAAGTTCAGGAACGGCGTTTCCATTTTCACGGCGCCTTCCAACGGTTTTTCCATGGTCACCAGAAACTGGTGCGACCGCGGAGAGCTGTTGTTCAGCTTTACGATGAGTTCGTCGTCCGCGATCTCGCTGCCTTCCACGGTGGAGCCGCTTACGTCAGAGATTTCATAGTCCTTGGGGATGATGATCTTGAACTCCGTAGGATCGCCCTGGACCACGGTCACGTTCACCAGCGCAGCCAGGTGCAGATCAGACTCGGTCACGCTGATCAGCGTGTTGATGTCCGAGAGGAAGCGCACTTCCTTGGGAACCACGGGGACAACGATCTCGCGGGTCTGCCACCAGATGGTGGCGGGCTGTCCGGGAGTAAGCGCGGCTTCCACGGTAGTCTGTCCGTTGGCGGAAGTTTTGTTGGTGATAAGTCCGGGACTGATGCGGACGTTGGTATGGTCGCCGGGAATTACCAACGAAAGACGCACGCTGCCAGCGGCAGGCACCGGCAGATAGAACGACGCACGGCCAGCTTCAATGTTCATCGGCATGCCGGCATCAAGCGCGACGGAAAATTCCGCGGGTCCGGGCAGAACCGCCGTGGCCGTGGAACCTTCCTGCAAGAGCGGCAAAGCTTTTGTGTCCAGCTTACCGTTCGGGCCTTCCTGCCGGGCATTCAGAATCGTCATACCGCTGACCAGCGGGACTTTGGCCGTGCCTTTGCCAAAGACTTCGCCGTCAAGCAGCACGGAGCCGAGGACGGTCGTGTCCGCAACGCGCAACTTGAGTTCGGCGCGCTTGAGCGTGTATGAAACCGGAGGAACTTCATGTTTGCGCGCGGCCTTTGAGCCCAGGTCGACGAGCCGATCATATTCCGCCAGCGTGAGCGTGACGTTGCCGGTGGTGGGCAGTGGCAAGCTTGCCGTGGGAGCTTTTTCCGCGGCCGATGCCACCATGGAAAAGATCATGGTGAAGACCACAAGCTGCTTCAAGGTATTCACGGCTGCGTTGATTTTGGATTTTAGATTCGTGTTGGAGTTCATTTGCCACCGTCCTTCTTGTCTTTTTCGCGCTGATAGTCAAATTCAATCGCTGGAGCCTGGTTTTCCGCCGTCAGCTCAGAAACCAAGAACATGGATGTACCAAACGCCGGGAACGAAACTTTTACCGGCAGGACTTTGGCTTCTTTGCCGCCGGCAAACTTGGCGCGATAGTCGTCAAGCAAAGCCTTGGCGGGTGCCGAAGCGGGGACGTTGACACCGACCGCTCCGGCGGCGCTGCTCACGCTTCGGTCATTGTTGTTCTCGCCATCGATCTGCTGGTCGTTGTTGCGGCCACGCAGTCCGTTCACGCTAAAACCACTCCCACTGCCTATGTCCGATGCACGCTGAAACGCAGCTGACATCGGCCGCGTGTACGGCTCAACGCGAAACGATCCTGGCTCCGAGTTCACATGGAATTGTGGAGAGTGATAAAGGACGACTCCGGTCCGCGAGATGGGCAGATCAAGCGCCGGCAAGGCGAGATGCGCTTTGCCGCGTTCGGTCCACTTGGTTTCTTTGCTGAGGTAGAGCACTTCCACGGCGAACACTGGAGCTTCATCACCGGCTTTGGATTTTTCCAGGGGCAAGAGCAAACCGCCGTCCGGGGCTTGGCCGGGACGAACGGGGCGTCCCGCGAGCGTGGC
>JANXPR010000113.1 GCA_025357215.1 Acidobacteriaceae bacterium
AACCCCTATGGACTGGAAGCCCGGAAGGCAGATCAGAGAAGGCGCCGTAGCAGTCATCGCCCATCCCAAAGGAAACCATCGGGTAGTTATCTACCGGCGAAGTGACGGCTTCTTTGACTTCGAGGAAGCGAAGTTTTGGGATGAGGAAAATTCATGGGCTTCCCTCAAGAAAGCAACAGCCACTGTGGCCGATACATTTGATCGCGCTCTTGAAGAAGTCAAAGGAAGGGTTGCTTGGGTAAAAGAACTCTGAGGGTTCTCCGTCAATGTTCAAGATCATAGGGTTCCCTCGCTCCGCTCGGGACAAGATAAAATGCAAATTGGCGTCCTGGCCATCCAAGGTGATTACGAAGCGCACAAAGCCCGGCTTGAAGAGTTGGGCGCCGCGGTAACGCTGGTCCGCAAGCCGGAACAGTTGGACGCGATTGACGCCATCGTGATCCCCGGCGGCGAATCGAGCACCTTCTTGAATTTTCTGGCCGAGAATGGATTCCTGGAAAAACTGCGGAAGTTTGTCAGAACCAAGCCGGTGTTCGGGACTTGTGCCGGCGCGATTCTGCTGGCAAAAGATGTAGAGAACCCGCCGCAAGAGTCGCTAGGCGCGCTGGACATTTGCATCCGTCGCAACGCCTACGGCCGTCAGGTTGATAGTTCCATTCATGAAGCCGAGACCGAACTGGCTGGTGGACCGCTCGAGATGGTATTCATCCGCGCTCCCAAGATTGTGAGTACCGGCAAGGATGTGGAAGTCCTGGCGATCGAAGGCAGCGATCCAGTGCTCGTCCGCCAGGGCAAGGTGATGGCGGCGACCTTTCATCCTGAGCTTTCGCGCGATACGCGCGTGCACCAGGAGTTTCTAAAGCTGGTTCGGAACGGACACAAGCCAAAATAATGTGGCGCGCACTCAAGCTGGCGCTGTGCGTGTTGGCTTGTTGTTGTCTTCTTCTTTGTGGCCGGTTCGGCCTCGCGCAATCTAGTTCACCTGCCCAGACGAGTAACCAACCGTCTGCAGGTCACTCCCTGTGGTTCCCTTCCGGCGCTTCTTCCCATGCGGTAACGGTCGACCATGAATTCCGCACCGCGCTTTGGGTGCTAGGGATACTCTTTGTCGCCGGGCAACTTCTGCTTGCGTTATTCCTGTTGCGTTCGTGGCGTAGCGGACCATCCTCGGCGAATTCCGCGAACGTTGCCGGAAACTGGAAGCTGGAAATTGCATGGACGGTGGCCATGGCCGCCATCTTCCTGTGGTTCCACATTTCCGGAGCAATGATTTGGTCTGAGAAGTTTCTTCCGCCTAAACAGTTTGGCCAAGTCCATGTGGAGGTCACCGGAGCGCAATTTCAATGGTATTTCCGTTATCCAGGCGCTGACGGAGTTTTGGGCCGCGTTGACGCGCAGAAGTTTGCCCGTCCGGACGAAGGCAATCCGTTGGGGATCGATCCCAGTGATCCGGCGGGACGCGACGACATTGTTTCCACGGCGATGGTGGTGCCGGTGAATCGCGTGGTCCAGCTTGATCTGCGCGCGCAGGACGTCATCCATAGCCTGTTCATTCCCGCCATGCGCTTCAAGCAAGATGCGGTGCCGGGCATGGAGATCCACAACCATTTCACACCCACACTGATCGGGGAGTATGAAATCGCCTGCACGCAGCTGTGCGGGACGGGACATTACCGTATGCGAGCCGTGGTCCGCGTGGTGAGCGAAGAAGAGTTTGCGGCGTGGTTGAAGGCGCATACAGAGTCTGCCGAGGCGGGCAAATAGTTGTAGATTGTCAATCCGACCCTGAGCCCGCGAAGGGGAAGAATCTGCTTTTAGCGAACAGCACGAGAGGAAAAAAGAAAAAAGCAGATTCCTCAGCCTGTGGTGCGGCTTCGGAATGACAATTCAATGGGCTGCATGAAGGCCGTCAAGAGTTGAAAACGTGATGTCAGACCTGTCCCCCAATCCGGCCCAACCAAGCAGAGCGAGTTTCCTGCGCCGCTACCTTTTTAGCACCGATCACAAAGTCATCGGACGGCAATACTTCTTTTTGTCGCTGGCGGCGGCTTTGAGTGGCGCGTGGCTATCACTGCTGATGCGCTTGCATTTGGCTTGGCCGAACCTGGCGGTTCCCTTCCTGGGCGAGATCAAGCCGGAAAACTATCTCGGCTACCTGACGATCCATGGCACGGTGATGGTGTTCTTTGTGCTCTCCACCGTCCCGCAAAATGGATTTGGAACATATTTTCTTCCGCTGCAACTTGGCGCAAACGAGATGGCATTCCCGCGGCTGAACCTGGTCGCTTTCTGGACGACGCTGACTTCGTTCCTCGTCTTGATGTCGGTGTTCTTTGTGCCGGGCGGGGCATCGATTGCCGGATGGACGCAATATGCGCCGCTGAGCGTGTTGGCTTCCGCCGGGCCGGGGCAAGCTCTGGGTACGGATCTGTGGCTGGTAAGCATTGGGCTGTTCTGTTTGGCGTCCGTGATGAGCGCGAGCAGTTTTATCGCGACCACTGTCAAGAAGCGCGTAGCGGGGATGACCTGGATGCGCATGCCGCTGACCTGCTGGGCATGGTTCATCACGGCGATTCTGATTCTGCTGGCGTTCAGCATCTTGCTGGTCGCGCTGGTCATGCTGATGTCCGACCGCCATGCGGGCACAAACTTCTTTGTTCCCGGCGGGCTGGTTGTGAACGGACAGCCGGTACAGCGCGGCGGCGGGTCACCGTTACTCTGGCAGCATTTGTTCTGGTTCTTTGGGCACCCGGAAGTCTACATTGCGATTCTGCCGGCGATGGGCATCACATCGCACTTGTTATCAAACTTCGCGCGCAAGCCGGTGTTCGGCTACAAAGCGATGGTCGGCGCAACGATTGCCATCGGCAGCATTGGTTTTATGGTCTGGGGACACCACATGTTCGTCAGCGGCATGGACCCGCATGTGGGATTCGCGTTCTCCGCGTTGACCACGGCGATTGCGGTGCCATCGTCGATCAAAGTCTTTAACTGGCTGGGGACGATTTACGGTGGACGAATACGATTCACCACGCCGATGTTGTTTTCCGTGGGCTTCGTTTCCTTGTTCATAGCCGGCGGGTTGACCGGCCCGCTTCTGGCACAGCCGGCGCTGGACGAATATCTTCACGACACGTATTTCGTCGTCGGACATTTTCATCTCATCATGGCGATGGCGGGCCTCTTCGCCGTGTTTGCCGCGACGCATTTTTGGTTTCCCAAGATGTTTGGCCGGCTCATGAACGAACGCCTGGGCCGCGTGCATTTCTGGATAACCTTTTTAGGGGCATACGCCATCTTTATACCAATGCACCTGCTGGGAATTGCCGGACATCCGCGGCGATATTCAGAATTAACGGGCGTACAATATGTTGCCGTTATGGCGCCGTGGCAACGGATCATTACTTACGCCGCCATCGTTACGTTGGCCGGGCAGATCATCTTTCTGGCGAATTTGTTCTGGAGCATGGCTAAGGGGCCGCGGGCAGAAGCGAATCCATGGGAGAGCACGACTCTGGAGTGGACGCTGCCTTCGCCCACTCCTGAGGACGGATTTGGAACGAGTATGCCGACGGTTGTCCGCGGAGCGTATGAATACGGCGGCAAGTCTGATGGCGAAGCTGGTTCGGACTATCGAATGCAGAATTCCCCTTAACGCCTAAGGCACAAACGAGATCCGAGTTGTTATGCCGGTTGCCAGAGACCATGTCGAAATCGAACGCAAGCCCCCGTCGAAACCAAAGACGGGCGGCGGAGGTCCCGGCAAGATCCCGCATCCGCGCGACTTTGGCGGCGGGGACGATGGCGAACCGGACCGCGACGAAAATTCCAGCGAACGAAGCGAACGGCTGCTGATCTACCGCGTCCTCATGGTGGTTTGTATTGTCGCGGTGGCAGTGGTTTTTATAGTGTTGACCGTAGCCTACCTGTATCGACGTTCCGTTCTGCATTTTGACGAGGACAAAGGCGAGGAACTTCATTTGTGGCGGCCGTTGGTGCTGCCCTATCTGCTCTTGTGGATCAACTCACTGGTGTTACTTGCCAGCAGCGGGACCCTGGAATTGGCGCGGCGGCAGATGACCAAGCAGAGCGAGTTTGCGTCCATGGGGATTGTGCCGCCCGCAGGCCGGCGGGAACTGTCCTGGCTCACGGCAACGTTTGGGCTCGGACTGGGGTTTCTCGGCGGACAAGCATTAGTTTGGAACACGCTCCGCCACCGGGGACTTTTCCTGCACGCTAACGCCAGCAGTTCGTTCTTCTATGCCTTCACCGCCTTGCATGCGGCGCATTTAGTAGGTGGATTGGTAGCGCTGGCTTGGTTGATCTTCCGTAGTTGGCGTCCGCGACGCAGGGATTTCCGCCAGGTGGCGTTGCAGGCCACCGGTTGGTATTGGCATTTCATGGGGATACTCTGGTTGGCAATCTTCGCGTTATTGCACTTCACCAGGAAATAATTCGTAAAAAACAAAAGAGACGTGGCAGTGCCACGTCTCTACATTGAAATCAGCAAAACCCTATTCTCCGGGTTCCTTGGCTCCTGCCTTCACGCGGACCACGGTCAGCTTGGCGAAACCTTCTTCAAACGTTGGAGGTTTGAGTTTGGCGGCCATGCGCTGGATCAACTCTTCTTTTACCTGGCGTTCGCGCTTACGGTTGCGTTCCAGGCAAACTTCAAGTGGCACATCAAAGAATACGGCGTGGACTTCGTATCCAAAGCCTTTAGACATTTTGATCCACTGGCGGCGTTCGTGGGGAGCGAGGTTGCTGGCGTCCACGTAATTCCAAGGCATCCGGGCAATTAAACGGGCACGGAGCAGAGAGCGCAGAGTGGAAAAGACCAGCCCTTGATAACGCTGCTCCGTGATGTCGTCAAAAAGGATGGAGCGCAGCATGTCACTGGAAAGCGGAGTGACGCCGCGGCGTTTGAACCACGTGGTCTTGCCTGATCCAGGAAGCCCAATCGCCAGAACGACTACGCCTTTAGGAGCCCGGGTGGTCTTGGCGGCCTGGGCGGTGCGTTGTTCCGGTGAACCGGCGGGAGGGGTGGTGGGTGATTCCGGCTGGACCTCGGTGACCAAACGGGCGTTGGCCGGCGGCGTGTCCAGGTCAATGTCATGGCCTTCCGCGACGGGGTCAGCGTCAGCATCGGCATCGTCGTAAGTCGGGATGATCGGCTGTGGATGTTGGGCGTCCACGGGGGGCTTTTGCTGCCCCACCCTGCCGGTTGCCTCGGCCTCGTTTTCGGGTTTCTTTTTACGGCGCTTCATGCGCTCGCGCATCCAATTGCGCATGACTCGTGTGTAACACACGACGAGGAAAAGTTGCAAATCGGAGGCGGGTCGCTGTCCCTACGACCAGTGATGTGACAGTCTGGTGGAGTATGAAGGTGGGACCAAATGGACAGTTCGGTGAACGAGAAACCCAATCTCGGAGGCGAAGTGTTAAATCTGTGCGCTCTCGTTAAACTAAGGTGATTTTTTTCATTCTCCCCTTGCGCACTCAGACGAAGTTGTTATAATTCGCGGCGCAACCACCAAGCCACTTCGTTACTCCCGGCAGATATGGTCCCTGTCTGTGGCACGGTGGATTTTCGATTTCTCACGCTCGTTTCTGTCTCCGAGATAATCATGCGCAAAATCTATTTGACCGTCCTTTCATTATTTGGACTTGCGGGCTCCCCCGTCCCCGCGCAAGCTCAAGTGTTGAAGGGTTCGAGAGAGGCAGAAGCTGCAAAAAGCAGCACGGTCAAGTCGTCTAAAGTAGCGCGTGAGGAAGACGCGCCCTCCGAGGGCGGCAACAAACACGATAAGACCGGCAAGCATCTTGCCGGCGTGAAACTGGAAAAGAACACAGCCGAACGCCAGGCGGTAAAGACGCAGTCGGGAATCAAGATGCGTAAGGGCGCGACGATGGACGCCTCGTCAAAAGACGCGGCCAAGATGACTAAGTCCAGCGCCGAGCGCAACGCCGCAAAAATCAATCTGCAACGCAAGGACGTAAAGTCCGGCGCAGCGCAGTATCCCATTGAGCATGGCAAAGAAGCGTCTGGCGGCACGAAGGCTGATTTCGTCATCAAGGGCAACAATCACGCGGCTGAGCAAAAGGCGGGTCAAGCAGATGCTCAGATCAAGATGAAGAAGAACTCTACTGCGGCTGGCACTGAGAAGACTGCTCCGACCCAGGCGCCAAAATAACTTTGAGTCGATTTGAAATGTGCCGCGGAATATCCGCGGCTTTACTTTTTTATGCGCATTCCTTTTTTCAGTCGCATTATCAGTCGCAGGACGGAAGCTGGGTCGCTCGAAGACACTCTCGCCCAATTGACGCAATCGGTATTCTTTGCGCCCACGCCGTGGGCCATCGCCCGCCAGATGCTGGAAGCCGCGGAGATCGGTCCACAGGATATGTTCTACGACCTGGGTTCGGGTGATGGTCGCATCCCCATTATGGCTGCGCAGGAATTCGGCGCACGCGCCGTAGGCATTGAACTGGACGAAAAACTTTGCCGCCATGCGCAGGACAAAGTCCGCGAGTACGGCCTTGTGGAGCGCGTGTCTTTCCGCCAGGAAGATTTCTTTAAAGCCGACCTTCGCGATGCCACTGTAGTTTCTCTCTATCTTCTTACCCAGGTCAACGGCTACCTTGGTCCCAGACTTGCCAGCCAACTGGGCAAAGGCGCTCGCGTGATTTCCCTGGACTATCCGGTGCCGGGCTGGCGCGCGGAAAAGGAAATCCCAGCGCGGTCAGAAGGCAACGTGGACTACACGTTGTACCTGTACCGGCGATAACCGGGGGAGCCCAAGCAGCGCACACTGTGCGCAAGATCACAGCGTCCTTTTGGCGATAGCTGTTATCCAATAGAAGATCATTGTCTTTTGCGAGGTCCATACTGACTGCGTGCGACGCGCGGGTGATTTGCCCGTGCTTTACGTTGTCTGCTAACCTGATTAGTTTCAGTTAGCAACCCAGCGTTCTCAGCGCACTGGTCTCGCGAATTCGCTAACGGCGTTAGCAAAAATGATGCGAATCACACAATCTCCGGTCCCCGTATCTTCTTGTGGAGGAAACTAAAAGCTTATGGCAATCAAAGTTGGCATCAACGGTTTTGGCCGCATCGGACGCAACGTTCTGCGCACCGCCATCGACGATCCGAATATCGAGTTTGTAGCTGTGAACGATCTGACCAGCCCGGAAACACTGGCCCACCTGCTTAAATACGATTCCATTCTGGGCAATTTGGATCATGACATCAAGGCCAGCGGCGATTCCATCACCATCAATGGCAAGGCGATCAAGGTGTTCTCAGAAAAAGACCCCGCGCAGTTGAAGTGGGAATCCGTGGGCGTGCAAGTGGTGGTTGAATCCACCGGCAAATTTACCGATGCCGACAAAGCCAAGGCCCACATGCGCGGTACGGTGAAGAAAGTGATCATCTCCGCGCCGGCCAAAGGCGAAGACATTACCATTGTGCTGGGCGTGAATGACGACAAGTACGATGGCGCCAAGCACCACATCGTATCCAACGCATCCTGCACCACGAATTGCCTGGCGCCCGTGGCGAAAGTGCTCCACGACCACTTCAAGATCCAGTGCGGGACGATGACCACAATCCATTCTTATACGAATGATCAGGTGATCCTCGATTTCCCGCACAAAGACTTGCGGCGCGCACGCGCGGCGGCGATCAACATGATTCCCACGTCCACCGGTGCGGCCAAGGCGCTGAGCCTGGTCATCCCCGAGCTGAAGGGCAAGCTGGACGGCTTTTCCATGCGCGTGCCAACGCCGAACGTTTCCGTGGTTGACTTGGTGGTCTTTGTGGAAAAAGCCACGACCGTGGAAGAAGTGAACAAAGCCTTGGAGGCCGCGGCCAACGGTCCGATGAAAGGCATTCTGGGTTACGAAACGCAGGAACTGGTTTCCAGCGACTTTAAGGGCAATAACCTTTCGTCCATTGTGGACGCGCCGATGACCCGCGTGGTGGCCGGCAACTGCGTGAAAATAATTTCCTGGTATGACAACGAGTGGGGTTATTCCTGCCGCGTGCGCGACATGATCCACTACATGGCGAAAAAGGGTTTGTAGTCATGGCAACAGCGAGAGTTACATCTGGAGAAGGCGGAGTAACAACAATGTCCAAGCTTTCCATACAGGACTTGAAACTTGAAGGCCAGCGGGTGTTCATGCGTGTGGACTTCAACGTCCCGTTGTCTGAAGACGGCCGCGTGACCGACGACACGCGCATCCGCGAAACGTTGCCGACCATTGAATATGCCCTGCACAAAGGCGCGCGTCTGATTCTGGCCTCGCATCTGGGCCGGCCTAAAGGCAAAGTCAATATGAAGATGAGCCTGAAGCCCGCGGCCGAGAAGCTGCGCATGTTGCTGGACGAAAAAATGAGTCGCGCTTGCAACGTTGGCTTTGCTCCGGACTGCATCGGTCTGGCAGCGGAAGAGATGGCCCACAAGCTGGAAAACGGCCACGTGCTTTTGCTGGAAAATCTGCGGTTCCATCCGGAAGAGGAAGCCAACGACGAAGGCTTTTCGCGCAAGCTGGCTGCGCTGGCTGATGTTTATGTGAACGATGCGTTTGGTTCCGCGCATCGCGCGCACGCGTCCACGGTGGGCATCACGCATTTTTTGAGCAAGTCGGCGGCGGGCTTGCTGATGCAGAAAGAACTTGAGTATCTGGGAAAGGCCGTGTCACATCCGGAAAAGCCGTTTGTGGCCATCATCGGTGGGGCCAAGGTGTCTGACAAGATAGATGTCATCCGCAACCTGCTGAACAAAGTAGACGCGCTATTGATTGGCGGCGCCATGGCGTACACGTTCCTCAAGGCGCGTGGCGTGCCGACCGGGAAGTCGCTGGTCGAAGACGACAAGCTGGACGCGGCGCGGACGATTACCGCCGATGCCGCCGCACGAGGCGTGGAGCTTGCGCTGCCGATCGACCATGTGGTGACGACCGCGATCGCGCCGGACGCCCTGCATCAGGTGCTGGCGATCGACGACGCCGCGATTGGCGACCGGATGGGTGTGGACATCGGACCGAGGACCGTCACGAAATTCGAAGCGCTGCTGCGCGATGCGAAGACCGTCGTGTGGAACGGCCCGATGGGCGTGTTCGAGATTCCGGCGTTTGCGGGCGGCACTAACGCGCTTGCGCGCGCGGTTGCGGGCG